>JBOGJK010000837.1:0-13716 GCA_050745345.1 Thermoanaerobaculia bacterium | reverse complement strand
GCGCTGACCTTCGCGGCGCGACGGGACCCGAGGGTCGCGCCGAGCGCATACGAGGCGCACTTCGTGAGCGAGCCCGTGGCCCTGGAAGAGATGACCGCGCAGCGCCTGAAGAAGGCCGCCGGCGTGCGGATCCCCGGTGCCCGGTACAAGGTGTACGCGGACTTCGCCGCTCCGAGCGATCTCTACTCGCTCGGCATGATCCTCTTGCGGCTGCTCCTCGCCAACGATGCCCAGGACGCCCGCCGGATCCAGCTGTCGCTCGAGAGAGTCGGAAAACGGCTTGCCGCGGCAGGAGAGACGACGCTGGCGAACGTCTTGTCGGGCCCCGGGGCCGCGGCGCTGCTCGAGCGGGACACGGAGCTTTCCGCCGTGTTCCGCAAGTCGAACGTCTTCTATCAGGCGCTCGACCGCGAGGCGGAGCGGCCCAACGCCATCCCCGACGCTCTCTGGAAGCGGGCGCTCCTGCTCGGGCTGCGGCTGGCGACCCGGCTCTCCGGGTTCTCCCTCTGCACCAGCCCAGCCGACTACGACGACATGCATCCGACCGAAAAGATCGAGCGACTTGCCAGCGAGATCGAGCATCTCGCCATGGAGGCGCGCGGACTGCTCTTCGGCCGCCAGGGGATCAACCTCGAGATTCAGCAGGTCCTCGGGGAGCTGCTGACCGAGAAGATCGGAGACGACACGCCGGTCCGGCGCGACGGCGCCTCGCGAACCTCTTGAGCGGGTGGTGGGAAAATGGATGCGGGCGTCTGGTTGGCCTCCGGCACGTCGCGAGGCTGCCGATCGCCTTTGAGATAGGGAACGCTCGGTGTCCTCTCCCCGCGCGCGTCGAGCGCCCGCCGGGAAGCCCCTCGGGTCGGCTGGGCCGTTGCCGTCTCTCGAACGCGTCGCGCGGCATTGCCTGCGTCGTCGCACGTTCCTTCTGGCTCGCGACTCCTCACGCTCTTCAGCACTCTGCTCGGCGGCGCGAGAGCCGCGAGGCGGTCGGACGCTGTTTATAATGGCTGGAGCAAACTGGGCCGGCGATGCAGTGCAGACCGTCTCGGCGGATCGAGGTTCCTTTTGGTCGCTCGCCGAAATCGAACGGAGCGTTCTTGAGGCGGCCGCGGCGCCATGGCCGCCGCCGGGAGGCCTGAGGAAGAGGAATGGCTGACCGCCTCGTCCGGGCCTCCGATCCCGTTCTCATTCTGGAGATCTGGCTCGGCCCGATGGAAGGCCTTCGCCACATCCAGCCGGCACCCTCTTCGGGCGATGTCGTCGTCCGGGTCGGGCGCCGCCGCGCCGACGAGAGGCGTGGCCTCGAGAACCAATTCGTGCTCTCCGAAGGGGAGGGGATCTCCTCATTCCACGCGGAGCTGCGCTGCTCGGACGGCAAGCTCTTCCTGAAAGACTTGAAGAGCACCAACGGGACCTTTGTCCGAAACAAGCCGGTGATCGCCGAGGTCCCTCTCGAACCGGGCGAGGTCTTCCTGCTCTCGACAACCCCGATGCGCGCGGAGCTGGCCGCCGAGCCGAAGACGGAATTCGCGCCCCCGGAACGGTCGGCCGAGGAGCTGGCGGAGTCGCCGCTGCGAAAGGTGCTCGCCAACGCGCGGGGAGTCGCGCGGCGCCGCGGGGAGGCGTTCGTGGACAGCCGGCACCTGGCCGACGCGGTCCTGCGGTCCGGGGATGCTTTCGTCGAGAAGAGCTTCGTCCGCGCGAAGCTCTCGCGCGAGGAGACGCTGGCCGGGCTCTGGCGAGGTGGGCTCTTCCCCGGACCCCTGGCCTGGCTCCAGCGGTTTCTGTCGGCGCCGGCCGAGCCCCGAGACGTGCCGGACGAGCCGCCTCTTTCTCCGCGCGCAAGGTTGCTGCTGGCAGGCGCCGCAAGCCGGCTCGCCAACTATCCCGCGGCGGAAGCGGAGTCCCTCGCTCCCGTCGTCGTGCTCGCGGCGCTGGCCGGGGCGAGCGACGCGCCCGTGGGCCGGTGGCTCCTGGAGAGCCGAGTGCGCGCCGAACCGCCTGCGCCGCCGCGCCGCTCCGCCGCCAGAAAGACGCTCTCCTCGGCGCTCGGCAAGAGCGTCCGTCTCTCCCGGATCGACGACGGCACCGTGGCCTCGGCCAGACTCCGCAAGGAAGCCGCCGGAGCGCGGGCGGCCGCGGCGGCAGAAGAGGGAGCCGCGCCCGCGCGGGAGCCCCGACCGCCCGCGGCCCCGCCCCGCGCGATGCAGCCGGCCTTCTCCACGACGGGGGATGTCTTGCTCGACCAGAGGGCGAGGGCGATCGCGCTCGAGCTGGAGGAGGCGGCGACCCTGTACCGATTCTCCACCCCCGAAGACCGCCGCGCCGTGATGAAAGCTCTCGTCAACCGGTCACTGGCGGCGATCGCGCCGGAGAACCGCACCCGCATCCTCTCGCAAATCCGCGTTCAGTTCCCGCTCGTCGGCGCCCCGCCTCGCGCCGAGGCCGACGAGGTGCCGCGGCTTCTGCAGCGCATCCAGGAACTTGAGCAGCGCCTCGAGCGGGTTCGGGCGGAAAGGGCGCCGTCCCAGGAGCGCCGTCCCGCCGGAGCGGTCCCCTGGAAGGCGCTTCTGGCGGAGAGCTCGCCGGAGCCGGCCCCCGGAGAGAGAGCGGATCTGCCGACGCTCCACTCGCTCGTCGCGTTCGCGCGGCACATGGAGAAGTTCCTGCTCGGCCTGGTGCAGGGCGTGACGATTCCGGGAGACACGACGATGAACTTTCGCCTGCCCGGACATCGGTATACGC
Source organism: Thermoanaerobaculia bacterium (assembly GCA_050745345.1). Lineage (GTDB taxonomy): Bacteria > Acidobacteriota > Thermoanaerobaculia > UBA5066 > Gp7-AA6 > DATBFU01. The sequence goes on along the minus strand of JBOGJK010000837.1, from coordinate 10,971 downwards.
TGGAGGGGCTCCTTTCGGCCGTGGAACAGGGGAAACCGGTGGATCCGAAGACGCTCTCGGAGTACTTGCGCGAACTCGAGCGCTGGCAGGTGGCGATCCTGGCGGCGCATCACGAGTCTGCGCGGATCTGGTTCGACAAGCTCTGGAAACGCGCGAGCCCGGCCGCGATCGAGGCATCCACAGCCAAGGGGGGTGCCTGGAAGATGCGGGCCGAAGCCGGGGAGTGGTGGAGCCGCTACAAGGAAACGGTCAAGGGCTTGACGCCGGACGTGGTGCAGGATCAGGTGCTGCAGGCGACCTTCCGGCTGGCCCAGGAGGAGTTCGAAAAGCTCTCGAAGCGGAGGCCGTCATGAGCAATCTTTCCACGTCCCGGCGCCTCTTCGGTACCCTCGGCGCGCTGCTGGTCCTTCCCCTCGTTCTGACTTCTTCGGGAGGCTGCGCAAGTTCTTCCTCGCTCCACTTCGCCTGCGACTCGCCGATCAACGGGGGCCTCCTGCTGACCGTGGACATCGTGCGCGCCACCGAGGAGCAGGCCAGACAGATCCAGGCGCTGGGCGAAAAGTGGTTCTACGACCCGTTGCGCGACAGCCTGCGTTCCCGGACGACGACGGTCACGTTTCCCACCAAGGACGCCTCCGGGCGCTGCGAGCGCAGCGTCGCGGTCAAGGCGGACGGGAAGGAAAAGTTCCTGGTGATCGTGGCGGACTACAAGTACCAGAGCCCGGACACGAGCCGCCAGCTCGTCTCGCTGCCGCGGGAACGGTGGAAGGGGAAGACCCTGGACATCGCCGTGCACGACCGCGAGCTGTCCGTGACGACCCGGTAGGGGCGCGGGTTCCACAATGACCAAGACGCCGGAGGTGCACTGGTCCGAAGGGATGTTCCTGCGTCCCCACCACCTGCAGCTTGCGGAGCGGCATCGGGGAGAGCAGCTCCGGCAGGAGGTGCGCCGGCTCCAGCCCTTCTTCTGGGGAATTCTGAAGATCGACATCGCCACCGATCAGCTCGAGAACTTCACCTTCGAGGTCCGGGACGCCGAGGTGAAGTTGAAGGATGGGACCTCCCTCTCGCTGGCCTCGAACCTGCGCCTTCCCCCGCGCAGCTTCAAGAGCGAGCTCGACCAGGCGGGCGGGCGCATGCCGGTGTATCTGGGAGTGCCCGCCTGGAGGGAGCTGGAGGGCAACGCCTTCCAGCCGGGGGAGAAGGTCGGTGGACAGGACCGCCGCTACAGCGTCGAGACCGTCGAGGCGCTGGACGAAAACACCGGCTCCAACGCGCAGCCGATCGACGTCCGGTGCGCCAATGGCCGCTTCTTCTTCGGCAACGAGAGCCGCGAGGGCTACGAGAGCCTCCCGCTCGCGCTCGTGGAGCGCTCCGGTCAGGGGAAGAACACGCCGGTCTTGTCCGCCGAGTTCATCCCTCCCGTCACGGAGCTGGGGGCCTGGCCGGTGCTCGAGAACCTCTGCCAGTCCGTGACCAACCGCCTCGAGGCCAAGCATCGGTTTCTCGTCGGCGAGATCGCCGAGGGCAAGCTCACAGTGGACTCGGAGGGCACCACCGGGTGGCAGCCGATCCTGAAGCTCCAGATCCTCGGCAGCTTCCTCTATCTCTTCCAGCAGCTGACCCGTATCCCGCGGGTCCACCCCTTCACCGTCTACACCGAGTTCTGCCGCCTGGTGGGGGAGCTCTCCATTTTCGCCGGGGAGCGCGAGCTGCCGCGGGTCCCCCTCTACGACCACGACAACCTGGGTCCCTGCTTCTTCCAGATCACACACATCGTCGAGCTCCTCGCCGAGAAGATCGTGGCCTCCCGCTACATCAAGGTGGACTTCCGGATTCGAGAGGAGCTGCTCGTCGCCGACCTCTCCCCCGAGTGGCTCGCGGCGGATACGGAGATCTATCTGTTCATCGAGTCGGACCTCGAGGAGAAGGAGATTAAGAGCCGGATCGAGGTGATGAAGCTCGGTGCGGTCGCCGATATCCCCTTGCTCAAGCAGCGCCGCCTCTTCGGCCTCGACGTCGAGATGTTGAAGCGGGTGCCTTCGGGTCTCCCGGCGCGGGAGGACTACTTCTACTTCTCCATCGAGAAGGACGGCCCCTACTGGTCGAACCTGGTGCGCGACCGCGTCATCGCGATCGCCGGCGCCACCGACCCGAAGATGAAGTTCTCCCTCTATATCGTCTTGAAGCCGGGCGGCGCGCGTGGATAGGCCGCAGGACTACACCGCGGAGCTGTTCCGGGTCACCTCGAAGCTGTTCCTCTTCCTCACGGCGTTCCGCCGCCGGGTGCGCAAGGGCGTGCGGGTGGAGTTGCGGGACGCCGCGGACCGGCTGGAGGAGATCCTTACCGAGCAGGCGCGCGAGGTCCGGGACGACGCCCGCCTGGAGGCCCTGTACGAGAAGGTGCGCTATCCGCTGGTCGTTCTGGCCGACGAGATCCTGCTCCACACGGGGTGGGAACACGCGGGCCCGTGGGAGGCGCAGCTTCTCGAAGAAAAGTACTTCGGCACCAACATCGGCGGCGAGAAGTACTTCTCCATCGCCAACGAGCTCGATGCGAGCAAGGACACGGAGCTCGCCGCGGTTCTGTACACCGGGATCGCACTCGGCTTCGGGGGAAAGTATCGGGAGCGGCCCGAGAAGCTGTCGGAGGTGCGCAAGCGCCTCTACCGCACGAACGCCGAGTGGCTGGCCACCCTCGGCGACAAGATCACCCCCGATGCCTACCACGTCCTGCCGGAGCCGGCGCGCAAGCTGTCGCCTCTGCTCAATCTCTACAGGGTCCTGATCGTGGCGTTCGGCGTGCTGGTACTCTACTACATCCTGGCCTTCGTCCTCTGGGAGACGTCGATGAAGGAGCTCAAAGAGGCGGCGCGCGCCATGGGCCTCGCGTCCTAGGCCATGTACGAGTTCCTGAATCTGTTGCAGCGGCTGCCGCGCCCGGTCAAGTACCTGGGCACGATCTTCCTGCTGCTCCCGCTGGTCTACGTAGTCTCGCACTGGCTCGGCGTCGGCAAGTACTGGTGGGTGTTCGTGCTCGGGATGCTCGTCATCGTGCTCGCCCTGGCGCTCTTCAACATGGCGGTCCGGGTCCGGGAGAAGCGCCAGGCACGGGCCTTCGAAGGGGAGCTGCGCCGCGACTCGGAGAAGGCCGGCGCCTCCCGCGAGGAGGTCCGCCAGGCTCTGGGCGATCTCGCCGCGAAGTGGTCGGAGTCGGTCGGACAGCTCAAGCAGGCCGGTCTCTCGGTGTACTCGCTTCCCTGGTACCTGCTGATCGGCGAGCCCCAGTCGGGCAAGTCCACGACCCTCAAGAACTCGGGGCTGGAGTTTCCGGTCGGCACCGAGGGCCTCTCGGGCGCCGGGGGAACGCGCAACTGCGACTGGTGGTTCGCCAACGAGGCGGTCATCCTGGACACGGCCGGGCGGTTCACCTTTCAGGAGGAGGCCGCCCCCGACCAGCAGGAGTGGGGCTCCTTCCTGAAGCTCCTGCGGCGCTATCGAAAGTACTGCCCGATCAACGGGGTGATCGTCGTGATCCCCTGCACCTCGCTGCTGGAGGACTCTCCGGAGGAGCAGGAGCGCAAGGCGGCCAACATCCGGTCGAAGCTCCTGCACGTTCAGCGCGTCCTGCAGATCCGCTTCCCGGTCTTCATCATGGTGACCAAGGCCGATCGGGTGCTGGGCTTCTCCGAGTTCTTCTCGAAGCTCGACCCGGTGGACCAGCAGCAGCTCGTCGGCTGGTCCACTGACGAGGGCCCCACCAAGGTGTGGAATCCCGACACCTTCGACGCCGTCTACGACGCCATCGCCGTGCGTCTCTACAAGCTCCGCCTGAAGCTCTTGGCCGACGAGGAGAACCCGGCGCAGGCCGACAAGCTCTACGTCTTCCCGGAGGAGTTCCGCGCCCTGAAGGCGCCGCTCAATGCGTACTTCAAGACGATCTTCCAGCAGACGCGCTTCGACGAGCCCTTCGCCTTCCGGGGTTTCTACGTCTCGAGCGGCGTGCAGCAGGGGCGTCCGATCGCGCAGGCCACGCGCGACCTGCTGGAGGCGCCGGGCGGCGCCGCCGAAGGGGTCATCGAGAGTCTCGAGAGCATCTTCAAGAAGTCGCGAGCCTTCTTCATCCGCCACTTCTACGAGAAGAAGGTCTTTCCGGAGCAGGGGCTGATCACGCGAACCGCCGCGGCCGAGAAGCAGCAGCGGCGCACGCTCTGGCTCGTTCGCGGGCTGGGGATTCTGGTGCTGCTGCTCTTCCTGGGCGGGATGATCCCGGCCTATCGGTCCCTGCGAATCGTCCTCAACCCGATCCGGAAGTCGGTCAAGGAGGCGCGGTCCTGTGTCGAAAAAGGATGCTCGATCGCCGAGTCGTACCGGATCGCGCTTGACCTGCAGCGGGCGCGCGAGGGCGCCTTGAAGCGGCGCTTCTGGTTCGCGCTCTTCCTGCGAGGCCCGCGCAACAACGAGCTTCTGACGACGCTCGGCGCGATTCAGGGCAAGGTCTACCTGAGCGGCGTGGTGCAGCCCCTGCTGGCCGACACCGAGGGCCGCATGGCGGTGCTCGACTGGAGGAGCTTCGCGCCCCAGTACCCCGCGTTCTTCGCCGCCTTCGACTCGCTCCTCGCCTGGCACGCCTACAGCGTGCCGCCTCCCCCCGATTCGCAGCCGCTCGTAACGGCCAAGGAACTGAAGCTGTCGCCCTTCATCGATTTCAGCCGCAAGGCGAAGGGGGTTCGGGGCGGAGATCGTTCCAAAGAGGTGGACGACTGGATCGCAGGTCTCTCCGCCTCCGACGAGACTCCCAACCGCAACCTCGAAGGCGCGCTCGCAGGCCGGGGCACGGCGCAGGTCCAGGTCCCGGATCCGGCTCGGCCGATCGACAAGTTCGAGGAGTTCTGGACCGTCCGGAACCTGGCTCTCTGGGACTACACGCTGCGGGACGGCCTCAAGCAGTACGCCGATCTCTACGCCCAGATGACCTCGGTGCCTCGCTCCGAGCCCTCCAGGTACCTGGCCGATTACGTCGCGGTCGGAAAACGGTTCCGGGACAACTACGAGAAGACCACCCAGCATCTGGCCACGCCGCGGCCGGGGGCAACGGGCTTCCCGGGCGCGGGGCCGGCGCAATGGAAGGAGTTCCTGCGCAAGAGTTATCAGGTGATCCTGCGCTGGCACCCGGTCGTCTCGAAGATCTCCGAGGCGCGCCGCGACCAGCTCGCCAGCAACCTCGAGACGGACTACGGCGTGCTCACGCAGGAGAAGGAGCAGTACCGCTATTTGCTCGAGCCCCCACCGGCCACGGAGGCATGGTCGAAGCCGGCGGCCGGTCTGGCGGCCATGCTGAACGACCTGACGGCCTTCTCGGACCTTTCGGCTTTCCACGCCAGCGACGACGGCAAGCTGCGTGAGCAGCTCGAGCCGATGACGAACTGGGACGAGAAGAAGACGAAGATCGACGAGTGGCGGAAGCGACAGGAGGAATCCACCAAGGGAATCGCGAACAAGGGCAAGGACCTCGGCGCCGGCAGCCCGGACCCGGCCTTCAAGTGGCCGGAGCGTTCGCCGCGCCTCGAGGAGACGACCGAGCTCGCTCTGCTGGCACGAATGTTCCCGATCGCTCAGGGGTTCTTCGGGGACTACCTGGGCAATCAGTGCCCGCCCGCGAACTGCTGGACGCCGGTCTTCGCCAAGGCCATGATCCCGGCCGCGAGCAGCATCGTCTCGACCGGCGCGGCGCAGCGCTCCGTCGCCGGCTGGGAAGGGGTCGCTGCCTCGATCAGGAGCCTGGCCGACACGGAGGTCGGCTACCTGAAGCGCTACGTCGACCAGATGGCCGGACGCTCCGGCGGCGGGGGAGGAGGGTTTGCTTATCCCTATACCGCGAGGGACGCCGGTTCCTGGGCCTCGTTCCTGCGCGCGATCAGCGGGTGGCAGCCGCAGGGCGGCGGAGGCGGCGGCGGGATGGCCCCGGACCTGACGGCGCAGCTCTCCTTCGCCGACATGCAGGCGTTCGCCCAGCAGAACGACAAGCTGGGAGAGGCGGTCGAGTACTACCGGGCGCGCATCGAGCGGCCGCGGGCGCAGGCGGCCCAGGAGCGGACCGCGCCGGAGCTTCTGGCCGCGGCCGACAAGTTTCGTGGCATCGTATCCGGGCTTTCGGACCAGCCGCTGCCCGCCTGGAGGCAGCTCGCAGCCAACGACGGCGCCCTGCTCAAGGACTACAAGGCGTTCTCGGGAAACCCGCGCCTGCGCGGCGAGGCCATGGCGCAGAGGTTGAAGCGCGATGTGGAGGACCACGGCGCCCATCTGATGCGGGAAGGGATCCGTCCTCAGTTCGAGCCGAAGGAGAGGGCGGCCTGGGAGAAGTTGAACGCCTGCTGCATGAGCAAGTTTCCCTTCGTCAACGAGCTGCAGCTTCGCCAGGAGAGGGCTTCGTTCGCCTCTGGGGAGGCCTACTCCCGCGGGGGACCGGCGGGCGCCGCGGTCTTGAACGTCAACCTCCCGACCATTGCCATGGCCGACATTCGCGGGCCGCTGAAGGACTTCGGTTTGCTCGCGGCGGAGTTCGCGATCGATCCCATCGTGAATGGGGAGGCGCGGGAGTTCGACTTCATCGGCGAGGAACGGCCGGTCTTCTCGGTCGCACGACTGTGGGAGGCCTTGGTCTACGGGACCGGCGCCGCGGAGCCGGAGCACCCGGATGGCAAGCCGCACAACATCAGCGTCCGGCTCCTCGACCGGCCCGTGGCGGCGGGGGCGGTCTTCCTGGGCGACCGTGTCAGCGATGTCCGCCTCTTCGACAGCCGGACGTTGATTCGCCCGTCCACGGACGTCAAGTCGGGGCGCACGCCCGACCCCTACGTCTGGAGGCTCGGCTCCGCGGATGCGCCGCTGGAGATCCGCGGAAAGAACGAGGACGCGCGTGCCCCGTGGACCGGATCGCTCAACATCTCCGGAGGGCCGCTGAAGCTCTTTTCCTACATTCTCCACGCGAGCGAGGAGCGCCGTCCGGAGGCCGACCGCCGGGTCTGGAACATCCGTGTCGAGCTCCCGGATGCGGAGCGTCCGGGCGGCCGTCTGCAAGGCGTCTTCGAGCTGAAGCTCGACGACTCTCTGCCCGCTGTGATCCCTCCGTAGGACCGCCATGGAGGACTCTCCGGCTCGGCGCTCCGGCTTTCTGACGCGGCTCAAGGAGGGCCTGCGCGTGGGCGGACGCGCCGCCGAGGAGCCGCCGTGGACTTTCCGGGCTCCGCTCCACGCCTATGGAAAGCTGCCGATCTACAAGGACTTCATCTCGGTCGGCCTCACGGAGCCGGGGGCGAGGGAGTTTCGCGCCTGGCTTGACCGTGGCTTTTCCCACCGCTGGGCGGCCGACGAGGCGTACCGGGAGACGGAGATCCCCAGGCACATGTTTCTGTTGCGGCTTCCGGAGTCGGGGGCCTCCGTGGCCGGGTGCCTCTGGGGAAGCCGCGACCAGGGGGGTCTGCGCCGCTTCCCCTTCACGATCTTCGTCACGCTCGCGGAGGGACACCGCGCGGCCGATCCGCTCGCGGCGACGGAATACCTGCCCCTCTTGGAGCGCCGGTCGGATGCGGTCGCGCGCGATTTCGGGCCGGGGGGGTCTCTGGCCGACTTCTACCGAGCCTTTCGGGGCACGGAGTTCGATCTGCCCGTGAAGCTGCGAGAGCGGATCCGCCGGGAGGCCCGCGGCGACCTCGAACAGGTTTCGATCTCTTCCTTCGCGGCTGCTCTCTTCGGTGAGGAGGCTCCCGGGCGCTGGCCGGCGCTCCTGGCTGGCCTCGAGGCGATCTCCACCGAGCCGCGGGGCGACGTCGCTCGTGCCGTCCGGATTGCCCTGTCGGGCGGGCTGTCCCGGGCACGGCAGCTGCAGTTCTGGCTGCTCTGGCTCTCCCGTAGCGGCTCTCACCGGAATCGCGTCTCGGGGCTGCTCTATGCGTCGGGGACCGCTCCGGGGCGGGCGGTGCTCCTCTTCCGGGATCTGCGTCCCGAGGACATCTTCCTGCTGCATCCGACTCGCACCGACTACCCCTACGCGGAGGACCTGTCGGCGGCCTTGGCGTCCAGCGGAGTCCTTCCCCCGCAATCGGGTGGAGCTCCCGCCCTGGACGGCTGGGACCGCCCGCTCGCTTCGATGCTCGAAGCGTAGAGGCCGCCGGACCCCGATAGAATCAGCGGGCATCCTGAGGAGGCGAGAAAGCGGAGGACGGCGGCGATGAACCCGAGACATCCAAAGGACTACGAGATCAGGGGAACTCTCACGATCGACGCGGATCTTGCCCTGCGCGAGCTGGCCCCCTTCGTCAATGACTACGTCCTCAAGCGCGCGGACGAACTGGCGAAGTACGGCGAAATCCTGCGCGAGCACATCGAGCAGGCGGTGCGCGAGGAGAAGGCCTCCGGCCGGTTGGGCAGGTGAGGACCTGGGGCCCGGCGGGCCCGCTCGAGCGAACGACCGTCTTTAGTCGGCGCCAACCGGGCCGACAACCGCGACCAGCTTCTCACGCAGAGGGTCCCTCAGCTCTCGGATCGCCTCGACGTCGACGACCTCTTCGAAGGCGTCGCTACCCGAGACCTCCGTGCTCTCGACGAGGGTTTCGTCGCCGGGCCGCACGGTCGGCACGACGGAGGAGATCACGGTGATCGGCAGGTTTCCCAAGTCGGGCACGTGGTGCGAGGAGACGGGGAAGCGGAGCGCCTCGAAGAGCAGGGGCACCGACTTCTGCTGCAGGAGCGCCACGTGGAGAACCAGGTGGTGCAGGACGTGCTCCTGGATCGTGGCGCCCGCCGAGTCACCCGCGGCGAGGCCCTCTTGCAAGCGCTGGGGAGGAAAGCCGGAGTAGTAGAGCACCCAGCGCAGGGGAGACGTGATCGTGACGGTCTTGGTCGCCCGGCGCCCCTTCGCCTGATGCGTGTACTCGAACGGCACGAACTCGAGCGCGTTGCTGTCGACGGGAAGGGGGGGCTTCAGGTCGCGCGGGAGGCTGAAGGGACGCGACGCGGCGACCGTCTCGTAGACACTCTGAAGGTCCTTGAAGGCCTTGTCCGCGCCGCGGACCGGGTCCTTCGAGGCCCCCTGGACGTAGTGCCCGAGCAGCGTGCGGGGACGCACGAGCGGCATCAAGATCGTCAAGTACTGCTTGAGCTCTCCACGCAGCAGCTCCGCGACGTTTCGGGTGATCTGGCGAAGCTCCAGAAGTTTCTGGGTGTTAGACGCGTCTGCCATATTCTTCCGACCTCTTTCCGCTGAGCTCCGGCCGCCCCGGTTTTCCTCGAACTCTACCAGCAGCCGGCCGATCCCCTTCCCCGTGGCTATCCGGTGGGCGGGTGAGAGCGGGCGAGGCCACCGCGAACTGCTTGACACCGCTCCCGGCCTGTATACTTACCCGCCGAACGGAGAAGCTTGAAAGGAGGATGGCGTCGTGGCCCAAACTGATTTTTTCTTGAAGCTCGATGGTGTCCCGGGCGAGAGTGCGGACGACAAGCACAAGGGGGAGATCGACGTCGAGTCCTGGTCCTGGGGCGCTACCCAGGCCGGGACGATGGATCGTGGAGGCGGAGGCGGCGCGGGGAAGATCCAGATGCAGGACTTCCACTTCGTGATGAAGGTCAACAAGGCTACCCCGAAACTCATGCTGGCCTGCGCGAAGGGCGAGCACATCCCCAACGCGGTGTTCGTGGCGCGCAAGGCTGGGGGAAAGCAGGAGGAGTACCTCAACCTGAAGTTCGGAGACGTCATGGTCTCCTCCTACCAGACCGGGGGCTCGGTCGGCCAGGTCATCCCCATGGACCAGATCTCGCTCAACTTCTCCAAGATCGAGATGGAGTACAAGGAGCAGCAGAAAACCGGCGGGACGACCGGCCCGGTCAAGGCCGGCTGGGACGTCAAGGCCAACAAGGTGATCTAAGCGAGAATCTCGTTTCCGGCACGGCTCGGACGGCGGGGAAGGGCGCGGCCGCTCTTCTCCGCCGCTTGCTTTCTGGCCCCGTGGGGCGGCGTCAGCTCGCCCCGGCGGTTGCCGGGACGCCGTCGAACTCCACGGTCCGCGCCTCGAGGATCGGCTGATCGGTCTCGTCCACCAGAAGCAGGCGCTGGCCCAGGCCGACGGTGAGCTCTTCGGTGACGGCCTTCCATTCCGTCCGGCGCCCGAGGCGCAACAGGTCGTCCTTCTGCCGGCTCGAGCCGGCGTAGAGGACCGGAACGAAGACCTCGCCGATCGTTCCGTCCAGAGCTTCGACGCGACTCGGGATCCAGAGCAGGTCCCGGAGCTTCTCCGGCCGTCGGACTTCCAACCTTCGGATCTGCTGGAACGGGATCCAGGCGTACTTGTCCTTGACGATCAGTTCCAGAACGCCTCCGAGCGCGTCGTCGTAGTCTCGAAGGTCGGCGAACGGCTGCCCGTTCCAGGTTCCGCCGAGGGCCGGGCGCTCTTCCTCGGCCTGGTCGAACAGCTTCCTTGCCGAATCGGCGTCGCTCTCAGCGAGTCTGCGGATCCCCTCGACCTGCAGGTCGACATGCCGGGGCGGCTCCGTCAGGAAGTGCGGCGCGACGCCCTCCTCGAAGAGTCGCGCGCGCTGCCGCTCGGCCGCGACGTTGGCCCGGTAGACTTGCGCCGCCAGAGCGGCGGGCACGCTCTGCTGTCCGATGACGTCGATCTGCTTCTCGGCCCGGTCCCACTCCCCGGCGAAGCAGAGGAGCTCGAACAGAAAGGTCCGGCGCGGCACGTCCGAGGGGTTCGCCTTCACTTCCTGAGTCAGTGCCTGGATAGCGCCGTCGAGCTGTCCCGCGTCCAGCAACTCTTTTGGGGTCGGCATGTCTCGCCTCCGAAGTTCCGACAGTCTACCGAAAGGAAGTTCGCTCGGCTTCCGGGGAGTCGCCGGCAGAGGGCATCGGGTGCGCACTGAGCCGACCCAGGACCTCCCGGAGGATCTCGGGGCCTCTGCGAAGCGGAGGAT
>JBOGJK010000836.1:0-2163 GCA_050745345.1 Thermoanaerobaculia bacterium | reverse complement strand
ATCGTCTTCGGCCCGTAGCGCCTGTCGGCGGTCTTGACTCCCGAGACGCCCTGCCACGGGGAGGCGGCGTAGAGGGAGATCGCCAGCGGCCTCTCCGTCGGTTCCCCGGTGTCGAGGTAGCGGGCGTCCGAATATGCCGCGCTCCAGGCGCGCGTGGCGGCGAAGACGGCGGGGACCGGGCGCAGGCGCTCTCCGGCGAGCGGCCCGAAGAGGGCCTCTCCCGTCGCGGCCGTCCAGAGGGTGCCGGTCTCGCGGTCCTTCAGGACCAGGGTGTCCCGCCAGAGCGCTCCCGAGTTGATGAAGGTGAGGGTGCGCCCCGCGACCCGGCGGTCGTAGACGGCCGCGATCTGTGTGAGCGCGCAGCGGGCGATGACGTAGTCGAGGCCCGGCGCCGAGTCGTTGACCACCTCGTAGCGGTCGAGCAGCCCGAGGGGATATCCGCGGCTCTCCTCGCCGACGCGCAACCCCACCACCGGCTCCCAGGGCGCCGGGGGATCGGTGTGTCCCTTCAACGGAACCAGACGCGGATCGTCCAGGCTCGGGAGCTTCTCCGCCGCGGTCATCTGCACGATCGGGTCGTCCCCGACGACGGCGATGCGCGGCCGGGTGCGGAACTGGGAGTGGAAGCAGCCGGCGGCAAAGAGGAGCGCGAGGAGAGCGGGGATCGCCCGGAGCATCGCGCGTCTCCGCGCGCCTACGCGGTGGCTCCCGAGGCGACGGCGGCCGGCTCGCGGACGACGCGGCGATACTCGTGGTCGCGCTCGAAGGGCTCCCGCCCGGTCTCCCGGATGATCCGCTCAAACTCCCGGCGCGTGAGCCCCGAGGCGGTCTTCGCTCCCGCGGCGTGGGTGATCGTCTCGTCCACGACGGTGCCGACCAGGTCGTCCGCCCCGAAGTGGAGCGCGACCTGCGCGAGCTTCGTGCCGATCTGGATCCAGTACGCCTTGACGTGCGGGAAGTTGTCGAGCAGGAGCCGCGAGACCGCGATGACTTTGAGATCGAGCTGCCCGGAGGTCGCCGGCAGGTGGGCGAGCGGCGTGTTCTCCGGATGGAAGGCGAGCGGGATCAATCCCGAGAAGCCGCCCGTCTCGTCCTGGAGGTCCCTCAGCCGGATCAGGTGGTCCACCCGGTCCTCGGCCGTTTCAACGTGGCCGTAGAGCATCGTGGCGTTGGTGCGGACGCCCTGGAGGTGGCACTCGCGCGCGATCGCGAGCCATTCCTCTCCCGTGATCTTGTTCTTGCAGATTGTGTCGCGCACCCGCTTCTCGAAGATCTCGGCGCCGCCGCCGGGGCAGGAGTCCATGCCGGCCGACTTGAGCTCCCGGATCGTCTCGGGGATCGTGCGGCGCCCGACGCGCGCGATCCAGTCGATCTCGACCATCGTGAAGGCCTTGAGGTGCACTGCCGGGAAGCGCTGCTTCAGGGCGCGGAGCAGCTCCGTGTAGTACTCGAACGGCCAGGTCGGGTGCAGCCCCCCCACGATGTGGAACTCGGTCACCGCCTCGCTGTACCCCTTGCCCGCTTCTTCGACGACCTCGTCGATCGCCATCTCGTAGCCCCCCGGTTCGTTGACCTTCCGGGCCCAGGCGCAGAGGGCGCAGTCCACCCAGCAGAGGTTGGTCGGGTTCAGGTACCGGTTGACGTTGTAGTAGGCGAGGTTGTCATGGCGCTTTTCGCGCACGGCGTTGGCGAGGCGCCCCAGGGCGAGCAGGTCGCGCGTGGAAAAGAGCGCGACGCCGTCCTGGAAGGAAAGCCTCTCGCCCGAGAGCGTCTTCTCGGCGAGCGGGGCGAGCGGCGAGCCGCGGAAGGCGTCGAGCGGGACAGTCACGGGATCGCCGGTTTGGTCACCGGCTGGTAGGGGTCCTCGGAGACGGGGGCGACGTCGTCCACGAAGGGTTTGATGTAGGCGTAGCACTCCCAGCAGTACTTCTCTTTCGGCCGGAACTCGAAATCGACCACGCGCCCCACCGCCGGGTAGTCCTCGATTTCCCTCCCGCAGCGGTCACAGGCGTCCTTCTGCCCGCGGATGAGCCTCCAGACCGGACCCATTCGCGAGAAATCGTATCACCCGGCGCCGGGGCCGCGCAGGATCTGGGCGTAGCGACGGCGCCGGAGCCGGCCGCGCTCGCCGGGCGAAAGCCACGCGAGGGCCCAGCGCAGGCG
>JBOGJK010000835.1:0-1984 GCA_050745345.1 Thermoanaerobaculia bacterium | reverse complement strand
GGAGATCTGGGAGCGGGCTTCGGCGGCGCTGCTCGTTTCGATGGGAGAGTTGCGGCGCCGAATCGCCGCCCTCGGCAAGCCTCTCGGGCCGCCATGGACAGAGGACCAGAAGCTTGCGGCGCTCGTGGCCTGGATGGCTCTGAAAGCAGGAGGGTGAGCGATGGAATTGCGAGAGCACTCAGGATTCACGCTGGAGGCACCGGGTAGGCCTCGGAAGTGGTGCCACCTTTTTCTCTTTGGCTCCGCGCTCATGGCGGGCTTCGGTCTGCCCTCCCCCTCCTCAGCCGCGGATGACCTGGAGAAGCTCGTCCGGAGGCCGCTCACACCCGGCTCGGTCGCGATGCTCGCGCCGCACAGACGGCAAACAAGAGTAGCCGAGAGGCTCCGGATGGCCCTCGCGAGCCCGACGGCCCAGGTCCGCGCGGTGGCCGCCCGGGTCATCAATCTCGGCGGTCTGCCGGGGGACCAGAACGCCTTTCTCGCCGATCTCCAGAATGCCCTCGAACGGGAAGCGGATCCCGAGGCTGCGCGCGAAGAGATGCGGGCTCTCTGCGTCCTCGGAGGAACGGCATTCGATCCCGTGATCATCGCGACCGCGAGGCGGTTCGCCCCCAGGCTCGACGCCGATCTCCTCCTGATGCTGGCCCGCGCCCGCGGCCCGGATGCTCTGGATCTCTACTTTCAGTCGCTGCAGGACCTGACAGTCTCTCCGAAGGACCGCCAGGCCTTCCTTCGGCTCGCCGCGCAGGGAGATGGGAGCCTGCTCGTCGGAGCCTCGGCACGCGTGCTGGGGAGGCGTGACGCTGCCGCGTGGCAGGCCCTCCTGAACGTCGCGACGGAGCGGAGAGCCTCTCTAGCCCAGCCGGTCCTGGTCGAGGCTCTTCGCTCGAACGAGTCCGTCTTCCGCGGCGAAACCGCCTGGTACCTTGCGAGGACGTACTGCGACCGGCCCCCGGAGGACGCGACGGCGGTGTTCACCGCGCTTTCCGAGGGGGCAGCCGGCCCGGCCGAACCAGATCCGGAGCTTCGATTCGGCACGGAGATGCTGCGGCGCGTGCTCGGACGGCCGCCTGTCGAGGACGAGGGGTGGATCTCCTGCCTCGAATCGAACCCGGAATGTCACCTCGACGCGCAGCTGCTCGAGAATCCATTGGTCGACTTCCTGACGGCGCGCGAACGCGAAGCAGTCTACCGTCGCAACGACGTCCCGCTCGAGGCAAAGCGCGAGAAGAAGAGAACAAGCGATGCAGGGCCCGGAGGGTCGGTCGGCCTACGCCAGATCTCGGGCCTGCCGGGAGGCGTGGCCGCCGGCCTCCTCAAGGAGACCGGCTGCCGCTCGACGCAGGGGATCCGGCGGTACGGCTTGGCGGAGATCCAGTTCCGGCCCGACGGCCTGCCGAAGCAGGTGGTCCTCCGCGAGGTCTCCTCCGAGGCCTGTGTGTCTGCGGCAAGGTCCCTTTTTCTGTTGACGATGGCCACGAGATTCGACTACGTGCCTTCCGATCGAATTTTTCGCTACGTCGTGTTCTTCGATCCGGAAAGCCTCGCCTGTAATGCGGCAGGCGAAGAGGCGCCACCGGGCTCGGTGGTCCTGCGCCGAGTCCGCGGCAAAGTCATCGGGCCAGTTCTCGTCAAGAAGGTGGAACCGATATACCCGCTGAAGTCCCGCGAGCAAGGAGAGAAAGGCGTGAACGTCTACGAGGCGATCATCACGCACACCGGCTGCGTCACCGACGTGGCGCTGGCTCGGGGCTCGCATCCGCGACTCGACATCGCCGGGATGGACGCTGTCTCGCGCTGGAGGTATCGGCCGGCAACACTCGACGGGCGACCGGTGAGGTCTATCTGACGGTGACGGTTACCTACAACCTCCGCTGAGTCAAGATGGGGGTTGCCCTACATGGCGACGTCTCTGATGCGCATCGCGAGGTACCAGGTGTTGCCGGAGGGGTCCTTCACGGCGGCGCTGCGGTCCCCGTACGGC
>JBOGJK010000834.1:0-1510 GCA_050745345.1 Thermoanaerobaculia bacterium | reverse complement strand
GCCCGGCCGTGGTCGTCAAGCGAAGCCGCTGCAGGGTCTCCGAAAGCCGCTCCAGCTGCCCCGTCACGGCGCTCATCGCGCCGCCTCCGCGAGGAGCTCTTCGTAGGAGATCGGTACCGCCAGGAGGGGCCTCGGTGGTTCTATGACGGTCCTCGTGGACCTCGCCATCACCCGTTCACCACGCCACCACATATCGTCGCTCTGATCCTCGAGATCCGCCGGGAACGCCAGTACGGGCCTCTCCGGATCCGCTTCTTCCTGGAGCGGTACCACCAAGTCTACGTCTCGGCTCCGACGATCCACCGGATCCTGAAGCGACATCGCGTCCCCAGGGTGTCGCTGAAACGGTACCGTCCAGGGCCGCGGCGCCGTCGAGAGATTCACGTCCCTGGGCAATCGGTCCAGGTCGACGTCAAACACCTCAAGCTCGGCTGTCGCCGGTTCTACCAGTTCACGGCAATCGACGAAGCCACCCGCTATCGCGTGCTCCGGGTCTACGCCCATAACTCCATCGAGTCGGCGACCGAGTTCATCGAGGAGGTTCGCCACCGACTTCCCGTCGCGATCCGGCGGATTCAGACCGACCATGGCTCCGAGTTCGGCACTGACTTCACGTGGCACTTGCGGGATCTCGGCGTCTCGCACAGGCAGATCCCTCGAGGTTGTCCGGCTGCGGGAGGCGGGGCGCGGTCCTGGGTGGCGTGGCGGGCGCAGGCGTCAAGGTGGTCGAGGATGCGGCGGATGAGGCGCGGTTCGGTGATGAAGGAGACCACGCGCATCACGCCTCGGCATCGGGGACAGACGAGCGGATCGAGCTCGTAGACCCTGCGGATGAGCTCGGAGGAGCGGCGGCGCAGGGCGGCCAGGGCGGGGGCAGGCGGCGAGGATGGCTGCGGTGGGCCGGCGTTGGGTCCTGGCGCGGGCGGCTCTGGCATCGAGGCCTGGCCGCGGGCCTTCAGCTTGCCGCGCACCACCTTCGAGTAGGCGCCGTAGTCGTGGACGAGGTGGCGGCGGGGATCGGGGAGGTGGGCGAGCACGCGGGCCAGGAAGTCGAGTGCATCGAGGGTCTCTGCGGGCTCCTCGTCGTGGCCGTCCCGTGGCAAGTACGTGGCGGTGGCCGACGCGGGCCTCCACCGCAGGCGGGTGAGGCTGATGGGGTTGCGCAGACAGTAGCGGGCCAGGGCCTCGGAGGTCTTGTCAATAGGTGTGTAAACGGGATCAGGCGACGGCCTCCCGGATCTCTTCCCTTCGACGGTTTCCGTTGACGAACTTGACGCCCAGGTAAACCTCCTTGACGAGCTCCGGTGCGTTGAGTCGCCGGAACTTTTTCTCCGCGACGAGGAGCATTTTCCAGACGACCGCGGTGGCGTTCTCGACCTTCTTGAAGCGCTTGGCCGCATCGGTCCGGAGCCGGAGCGCGGCGAAGGGGGACTCCACGACGTTGGTCGTCCGGAGATGCTGCCAGTGCTCCTTGGGGAAACCGTAGAAGGTGACCAGGTCCTCCCAGTCT
>JBOGJK010000833.1:0-2073 GCA_050745345.1 Thermoanaerobaculia bacterium | reverse complement strand
ACCGTTCACGCCACTTGCCCCGAAGGGGCAAGTGGGGAAGAATACGGCGGCTTTTGACAGCGAGGGAGGAAGGAATGAGTGTCGAAGAGAAGGTGAAGAGCATCATCGTCGAACAGCTCGGCGTCGACGCCAACGAGGTCACCCCGGAGGCGTCTTTCGTCGACGACCTCGGCGCGGATTCGCTCGACACCGTCGAGCTCGTCATGGCGTTCGAAGAGGCGTTCAACATGGAGATCCCGGACGAGTCCGCCGAGAAGATCCAGAAAGTCAAGGACGCCATCGAGTACATCGAGAAACACTCCTCGAAAAACTGAAGACCCCATGCCCCGCCTCTCGTCTCCCCGCCGCGTGGCCGTGACGGGGGTGGGCCTCATTTCTCCGCTCGGCATCGGCAACGCGGAGAACTGGAGCGCCCTCCTCGCCGGCAAGAGCGGCATTGGCCCCATCACGCGCTTCGACGCCTCCGCCTTCTCCTCGCGCATTGCCGGAGAGGTCAAGGGGTTCGACCCGGCCCGCTTCATCGAGAAGAAAGAGATCAAGAAGATGGACACCTTCATCCACTACGCGATGGGGGCGGCGCACTTCGCGATGGAGGACTCGGGGCTGCCCGTCACGGACGAGAACCGGGCGCGGATCGCGGTCGTCGTCGGGTCCGGGATCGGAGGGCTGCCGCTCATCGAGGACATGCAGCGCAAGTACGTGCAGGGCGGCGGCAACCCGCGGGTCATCTCCCCCTTCTTCATCACGGGCCTGATCGTCAACGAGGCCGCGGGCAACATCTCGATCAAGTACGGGATGCAGGGGCCGAACCTCTCGACCGCCACGGCCTGCACGACGGGCGCCCACGCCGTCGGCGAGGCATATCGGATGATCCAGTACGGCGACGCGGACGCCGCGATCGCCGGGGGGGCCGAGTCGGTCATCACGCCGCTCGCCGTGGGAGGCTTCGCCGTCATGCGGGCGCTGACGGTGCGCAATGACGAGCCGCAGCGCGCCTCGCGCCCCTGGGACCGCGACCGCGACGGGTTCGTCATCAGCGAGGGGGCCGGGCTGGTGATTCTCGAGGAGATGGAAGCGGCGGCAAAGCGCGGCGCCCGGATCTACGCCGAGCTCGTGGGTTACGGCATGTCGGGCGACGCCTACCACATCGCGGCGCCGTCGGAGGATGGCGACGGGCCCTCCCGGGTGATGCGCAACACCCTTGCCGACGCGGGCGTCGCGCCGGAAGAGGTGGACTACGTCAACGCGCACGGGACCTCGACGCCGCTGGGCGACAAGGCGGAGACGATCGCGATCAAGAAGGTCTTCGGGGAGCACGCGCGCAGGCTCGCCGTCTCCTCGACCAAATCGATGACGGGCCACCTGCTCGGCGCTGCCGGCGGCCTCGAGTCGGCGATCTGCGCGCTCGCCGTCTACCACGGGGTCATCCCGCCCACGGTCAACTACGAGAACCCGGACCCGGAGTGCGATCTCGACTACGTGCCCAATCAGGCCCGGGAGAGGAAGCTCCGCTACGCGTTGAACAACTCCTTCGGCTTCGGCGGGACCAACGGCGGCCTCCTGTTCAAGAGGGTTTGATGAACTCGCTCGTCGCCATCGCGTACGTCCCGGACACCGAGACGAAGATCAAGATCGCGGCCGACGGCAAGTCGATCGACGGGACCGACGTCAAGTGGATCGTCTCGCCGTACGACGAGTACGCCCTCGAGGAGGCGATCAAGACGAAGGAGGCGAAGGGGGCGGGCACGGTCACGGTCATTTGTGTCGGGCCGGAGCGGGCGAAGACGGGTCTGCGGGAGTGTCTCGCCCGCGGCGCCGACGAGGCGATTTGGGTGGACTCCGGGGACTCGCGCTACCTGGACGCGCTCGCGACGGCCAAGGCGATCGCCGCCGTGGCGAAAGAGCGCGCGGACGACTTCCTCTGGTTCGGCCAGAAGGGGGTGGGCTGCGACGAGTCCCTCGTCGGCCCGATGGTGGCGGAGCTGGTGGGCCGGCCCCATGTGGGCAACGTCGTGAAGCTCGAGCTCGGGGAGGGCAAGATCACCGCTCACCGGGAGATCGAAGGGGCGCACG
>JBOGJK010000832.1:0-3869 GCA_050745345.1 Thermoanaerobaculia bacterium | reverse complement strand
CCGGTGCGACACGTCTTGTAGACTGATTCCGCGGAGGAGTGGCCGAGTGGTTTAAGGCGGCGGTCTTGAAAACCGCTGTACCGGAGACGGTACCGGGGGTTCAAATCCCTCCTCCTCCGCCACTCGACGCCGCTAGCCGAGGGTTCGCCCGAGGGAACCCCGCGAACGCGGGCACGAGGAACGCCGGCCGCAGGTCGTCGGTTATCCTTCCTCCTCCGCCACTCGACGCAAGGGCACCAGCGAATGCCGGCCCGAAGCAACGCTGGGCGAAGCCCGGCAGTCACCCGCCGGCCGGGGGTCGCGCCGAGCACCGTCGGTTGGCGCGACGAAGAGGATTGCCAGAGCCGGTGCGACATGATAGTCGGCAGCCATGTCCCCGACCTCGCGGGCGTGGTTCGTCGACCGGTACGGCGGGCCCGAGCGGCTGACCCTCCGCACCCGGCCCGATCCCTCGCCCGGCCCAGGCGAGGTTCTCGTCAGGACGGCGGCGATCGGCTTGAACTTCGCCGACCTCTTCGTGCGCGCCGGCGTCTACCCGAGGACGCCGAAGCCGCCGTTCGTGCCGGGCATGGAGGTCTCGGGCACCATCGAGGAGGCCGGCGAGGGAGTCGTGAAGGTCGCGCCGGGCCAGAAGGTCGTCGCGGTGCCACTCTTCGGCGGTCACGCCGAGAAGGTCACCGTGCCGGCGGCGCGCGTTTTTCTCCTGCCGGAGGGCGTCGATCTCGTCGAGGCAGCCGCGGTGCCGGTCGTGTTTCTCACCGCCTGGTATGCGCTCGCGCGGGGAGAAGTGGCGGAGGCGGACCGCGTCGTCATCACCGCAGCGGCCGGTGGTGTCGGCACGGCCCTGCTGCAGCTCCTCGCCGCGCGGAACGCTCGAGCCGTCGCGCTCGTCGGCTCCGAGGCGAAACTCCCCCTCTGCCGGGAGCTCGGCGCGGCGGCGGCGGGGCTCTATGATTCTGCCGACGAGCTTCTCGATAGCGCCTTCGGCGGCCGCGCGGACGTCGTGATCGACGCGATCGGCGGCCGGCTCTTCCCGCGGCTCTGGCGGCGGCTCGACCGGGGCGGACGCTACGTCCTCTACGGCTTCGCCGCAGCCTCGGGCGAGCGCGGCGTGGCGCGGTTGGCGGCGGCGCGGGAGCTGCTCGCGATGGGGCTCGTCGTTCCGTATCGGTTCGTCGAGACCTGCCGGACCCTCATCGGCTTCAATCTCTCCCTGCTTCCCGACAGAACCGGCGAGTTGCAGAGCGCCGCGCAGGAGCTCTTTCAAGCGTGGAAAAGCCAGCGGATCCGCCCGATCCTCGGACCCCGCTTCCCGTTCGAGCGCCTGCCTGACGCCCACCGCGCCCTCGCCGGCCGCGGCACGACGGGAAAGGTCATCGTCACGGTCGAGGGTTAAGGGTCGAGAAGGTGCTCGAAGGTCACCGCCCGGGCAGGAAGAGCGTCAGCTCAACTGCTTCTGCTCGAGCTTCTCCGGCGCGGGACGGGCGGCGGCGCCGAGGCGGGCCTGGCGGCGTGCCTCGTAGCGCCTCATGTTCTGAACGGCGACGAGAGAAGCGCGCGTCATGGCGACCGTGAGGGTGGGCGAACGGTGAGACCCGAGCGTGACGAGGGGCGCGGCCGCGGGCCGGCCGGGGCACTGCCACGTGGCGGTGTAGCCCCACTGATCTTCGGTCAACGTGAACTTCCACTCGGGATAGAGCTGGTGGACCTTCCGGAGGACCTGCTCCGCCGCCGCCCGGTCCGCAGAGTAGCGGGGAACGATCGCCCCGGAGTCCCGAGCGAAGATCTCCTGGTCGATCTGAAAGTCGAGTCGGCGAAAACCGGCGCTTTGCATCGAACCCGTTGTCGGATGTTAGCAGGTCAGCCGGGCCACCAAGGTGGTCGGCTTTCAGGACAGGCTTAAGCCTCTGGACGGGCGCCGGTTCTCGGCCTCCCGCTCCTCTTCCCAACCCGCAGCGGCTTCGGGGATCGGATAGGCCCGCCGCAGGATCGGAGTCGTGATCACGGTCGTGAAGAGCGCCATCGTCACCAGCCAGAAGAAGGCCGCGGGCGATACCACTCCCATGTCCGCCCCGATGTTGATGACGACCAGGGCCATCAGGGCCCGGGTATTCATCAGAAGGCCGATCGAGAGCGACTCCTTCCAGGGCAGGCCGGCGCAGCGAGCCGCCAGCGCCGTGGCGCCGAACTTCGAGGAGCACGAGACCGCGATCACGGCGGCGAGCGCGAGCCACAGCCGCGGGTCGGATCCCAGGGTTCCGGCGTCCGTCCGCAGGCCGGAGAACACGAAGAAGATCGGCAGGAAGAGCACCGAGACCAGGTCCCCGATCGAAGTCTTGATCGCCTCGCGCAGCTCCGAATGGAAGGAGCCGGCGATCCCGCAGAGGAACCCCCCGAAGATCGAGAACACTCCCAGCGCATTGGTCGCCGCGGCGCAGGCGAAGACGGCCGTCAGCACGGCCGCCAGCCATCCCGCCGGCAGGCCTCCGGTCGAGGTGCGCGGAATCCGCAGGCGGGAGAGGCCGTACCGGCCGGCGGCCCAGAAGAACGCGGCCAGCAGCACGACTCCCGCAAACGAGATCCCGAGGCGCGCCCAGCTCATGCTGCCGTGGGTGACCGTCGCGACGACCGCGCCCAGCAGCAGCCAGCCCAGCACGTCGTCCATGGCCGCCGCCGTGATCGAGGTCAACCCCATGCGCGTGCGCGTCAGTTTCGTGTGCATGAGGATGCGCCCCATGATCGGGATGGCCGTGATGGAGACGGCCGTCGCGAAGAAGAGCCGGAAGGCGGAGATCGTGGAAGCGCCCGGGGCGAGCCCGTAGAGCCAGCCGGCCAGCGCGTAGCTCGAAGCGAAGGGGACGACGATGCCGGCCACGGCGACCGCGACCGAGGGCCTGGCCGCGTGGCGCAGGCGGTCGAACGGGAACTCCAGGCCGATCAGGAGCATCAGGAGGATCAGGCCCACCTGCGCGAGGGCCGAGAGGATGCCTGTGGTCTGCGGCGTCAGGAGACTCTGGATCGCGCCCGGGTAGAGCCGGCCCAGAAGCGACGGCCCCAGAATGACTCCCGCCAGGATCTCCCCGACCACGGGAGGCTGTCCCACCTTGCCGAAGAGCCAGCCGCCGAGCCTCGCGGCCACGACGATGATCGCGAGGTCCGCGCAGAGCAGCAGGAGCATCCGCTCGAGCGCCAGGAAGGAGTCCAAGCCGGCTCCTTCAGCGGGGGGCCGGCCCCGCCAGCCGGTCCACGATCAGCGTGGAAAGGGGCGGCAGCTCCCGATTCAGGTGAGTGGCGCGGTCGTACTCCCGGAAGAAGGCCAGGGGCCCGGCCGCCAGAGCGCCCCGCAGCGCGTCGACGCCGAACGTCTGAATGATGCCGTCCTCCATGTAGGTCCCGGCCGGCCCGGCTACGCGGCGAATGAAGTCGGGCCGCTTGAGCTCGGCGGCGAGCGACACGCGCGTCTCCAGGTCCGCCTCCGACTCGACCAGTCTCTCGCCCATGCGGTTCAGGTCGTTGACACTGCGCCGCATCGGCTCCTTCAGCCAGGTCGAGAGGGGAAAGAAGCTCTCTTCGATGCCATAGAGCGCGACCGGGCCGGCCTGCGCCACGACGCGCACCAGCGGCTCGAGCGGGCCGAGCGCCGGGAGCGGGCGTTTCCACGCTTCGCTTCCCTCCCGGTAGATGGACCAGGCCTGGCGGTAGGCCTCTCCCGAGATCAGCCGCACCAGACGCGAGATCTGGTTCGCGGCGGGGCCGGTGTCCGCCTCGCCGAGCGCTCGCGCGAGATCCACGATCATCGCCGGCGTTGCGTCGGGCCTCGCCGCCACCAGGTGGTCGGCCAGTCCGGCCAGGCCGAAGCTGATGAAGAC
>JBOGJK010000831.1:0-4188 GCA_050745345.1 Thermoanaerobaculia bacterium | reverse complement strand
CGGGCTCCCAGTACATGACCTGGCTGTCGTCGAAGGAGGTCTTGACCAGCATCGGCGGGTAGTCCTTCGCCGCGATGTTGTCGTAGGGGCTGTAGCTCTTCATGTAGGCGTATTGCTCGGGGATCTGCGGGTTGCCCCATTCCTCGAACTCGCCCACGGTCAGAGGCAGCGACGGATCGAGCATCGTATTGATCACGTCCACGAACGGAACGTGGTTGACGACGGCCTTGAAGAGGTCGGGCCGCATGTTGGTCACGACCCCCATCAGCAGCCCCCCGGCGCTCCCGCCCTCTATCACGAGACGGTCCTTCGAGGTGTACTTGTCGGCGATCAGGGCCTCGGCGCAGGCGATGAAGTCGGTGAAGGAGTTCTTCTTCGACAGCATCCGTCCCTGGTCGTGCCACTTCTTTCCCATCTCGCCGCCGCCGCGGATGTGGGCGATGGCGTAGACGACCCCCCGGTCGAGCAGGCTCGCGCGGTTGGAGCTGAAGCCCGGGAAGATCGAGGACCCGTAGGACCCGTAGCCGTAGAGGAGCGCGGGATTCTTTCCGTTCTTCTCGAGCCCCTTCCTGTAGACGAGCGAGATCGGGATCTTCGTGCCGTCGGAGGCGGTCGCGTAGCGGCGCTCGGACTGGTAGCGCTCCGGATCGTAGCCGCCGAGGACCTCGGTGCGCTTCAAGAGCGTGCTCTTGCGGGTCGCGATGTCGTAGTCGTAGACGGACTGCGGTGTGGTGAGCGACTGGTAGTTATAACGAAACGTTGAGGTGTCGAACTCGACGTTGTCCTGCGGGTAGGCCGAGTAGACGGGGTCCGGAAAGGCGATGCGGTGGGACTGGCCCAAGGCGAGATCCGTGATGCGGATTTGCTGGAGTCCGTCCTCCCGCTCCCGCAGGACCATGTGGTTTGCGAAGAGGTCGACTCCGGAGATCATGACGTCCTCGCGGCAGGGGACGATCTCCTTCCAGTTCTCCCGGCGGGGATCGGCGAGCGGCGCGGTCATCACGCGGAAGTTGCGGCAACCTCCGCTGTTGGTGCGGATGTAGAGCAGGTCTCCCTTGTGGGAGACGTCGTACTCGTGGTCTTTTTCGCGCGCCGCGACGAGTCTCCACTCGCCCGAGGGTGTTTCGGCGGGGAGCAACCGCCACTCGTTGGCCGTGTGGGATCCGGAGTCGAGCAACAGGTACTTGCGGCTGCGCGAGCGGAAGACCGCGACCCGGAACATCTCGTCCTTCTCCTCGTAGACGAGCGCATCGGTCTTCGGATCGGTCCCGAGCGTGTGGCGATAGAGCCGGTAGGGGCGTTTGGCCGCGTCGTCCGCCGAGTAGAAGAGCGTCTTGTTGTCGGCGGCCCAGGCGACGGAGGAGACCTTCTCGACCGTCTCGGGGAAGAGCTTTCCCGTCGCCAGGTCCTTGACGTGCAGCGTGTAATTGCGGAATCCCGTGTTGTCGGTCGTGTAGGCGAGCACGTCGCCGTCGTCGGTCACGTCCCAGTCACCGATCGCCATGAACCGCTCGCCCTTCGCCATCTCGTTGACTTCGAGCAGCACCTGCTCGGGCGCCTCGAGACTCTCCTTCTTGCGGCAGTAAATCGGGTACTGCTTTCCGGTCTCGGTGCGGGTGTAGTAGTAGAAGCCGCGCATCCGCCAGGGCACCGTCAGGTCCGTCTGCTTGATGCGCCCGAGCATCTCGCCGTAGAGCTTCTCCTGGAACGCCTCGGTCCCCTTCATGAAGGCGTCGGCGTACCGGTTCTCCTCCTCCAGGTACGCGCGCACCTCGGGGTTCGAGCGCTCGCGCAGCCAGAAGTAGTCGTCCTGGAGCTTGTCGCCGTGGATGTCGGTGGTCTTCGTGTTCTTCTTGGCCATGGGGGGTCTCGTTTCCGCCGCGTCCGCCGCCGCCAGGGGAAGAGCGATCAGGGAAGCCGCCAGGCCGGCCGCGAGCGCGGTTCTTCGCTTCATTCGATCTCCTTCGGAACGGCGGATCATAGCAGGCCCGGGGAGGCCGGGAGCCTGCCCGGATTAGAATCTCGACCCTCACGAACTTCGCGGAGGAGTTCCATGAAACTCGAGCTGCTTTCGGCCCTGCTGCTCTCGCTGCTGCCGGGGCTTTCGGCCCCGGCGCAGCATCAGCACGGAGAAGCCGCCCCGGCGCCGGAGGCCAGGGGCGCGATGCTCCTTTCGGGGATGGGGTCGCACCGGCATCCGATCGCGACCTCGAGCCCCGAAGCGCAGAAGTTCTTCGACCAGGGGATGGTCCTGCTCTTCGGTTTCAACCACGAGGAGGCGATCCGTTCCTTCGAGCGCGCGGCCGAGCTGGATCCTTCGGCCGCGATGCCGCACTGGGGGATGGCGTTCGGCCTCGGCTCCAACTACAACGACCCCGCGCCGGCCGAAGAGCGCCTCAGGAAGGCGCGGGCGGAGGTGGAGAAGGCCCTCGCGCTCTCGGCGTCCAGCCCCGGCAACGAGCGCGCCTACATCGAGGCGCTGTCGGTCCGCTACTCGGCCGACCCGGCCGCCGACAAGGGCAAGCTCGCGCGCGCCTACCACGCGGCGATGAAGGCGCTGACGGAGAAATATCCTGACGACCTCGACGCCGCGACCTTCTACGCCGAGGCAGGAATGAACCTGCGCCCCTGGAAGCTCTGGCGGCCAGACGGCACGCCGCAGGAGGGGACACTCGAAATCGTCGCCACGCTCGAATCCGTCCTGAAGCGCGACCCGATGCACCCCGGGGCGAACCACTACTACATCCATGCGGTCGAGGCCTCTCGGGAGCCCGAGAAGGCGCTGCCTTCGGCGGCGCGCCTGAAGACTCTGGTCCCTTCCGCCGGGCACCTCGTTCACATGCCCGCTCACATCCATGCGCGGACCGGCAGCTATCTCGCCGCGGAGGAGGCCAACGCGGAGGCGGCTGAAGTGGACCGCGCCTACATCCGCGCGACCGGCGCCACGGGCATGTACCCCGTCATGTACTACAACCACAACGTGCACTTTCAGTCGTTTGCGGCGGCCATGGCCGGGCGCTACGCCGAAGCGAAGAAGTCCGCCGACCGCCTCTACGCCGACGTCCTGCCCGTGGTCTCGATGGATCCGATGCTCGAGGGGTTCGTCTTGCAGCCGATGGTCGTGGCCGTGCGGTTCCGCAAGTGGGACGACATCCGCAAGACGGCCGACCCCGGTGCGAAGATGCCGACCGTCCGGGCCTTCTGGCTCTATGCACGGGGGGTAGCGGCCGCCGAATCGGGCGACGTCAAGGGAGCGGAGAAGGAGAGGGCCGCCTTCCAGGCCGCGATCGCCGGCATCCCGGCCGAGCTCCTCTTCGGCCCGCAGAACACGGTGCGAGGCACCCTCGCCGTGGCCGGGCACGACCTCGATGCCCGGATCGCCGAGGCGCGGGGCGACCGCAAGTCCGCGATCGAGAGCTGGAGGAAGGCCGTCGCCTCGGAAGACCTGCTCGCTTACGACGAGCCGCCGGCCTGGCAGAGCCCGATGCGCGAATCGCTGGGGGCGGCGCTGCTTTCCGACGGCCAGGCTGCCGAAGCGGAGAAGGTCTTCCGCGCGGACCTCGAGAAGAACCCGCGCAATCCGCGCTCGCTCTTCGGTCTGGCGGAGAGCCTGAGGAAGCAGGACAAGTCGGCCGACGCGGCCTGGGTGCAGTCCCGGTTCGAGACGGCCTGGAAGGACGCGGACACCAGGCTCGTGCTGGGTGACCTGTGAGCGCGGTAGGCCGCTCGCCCGAAGAGGTCGCGGAGCTCTACGCCTACAACCGCTGGGCGAACGGGCGTGTGCTCGAGGCCGCTTCGGCTCTGACCGCCGAAGAGCTCTCCCGGCAGATCGGCGGGAGCTTCTCCTCGCTCCTCGGCACGCTGACGCACCTGGTCGGCGCCGAGTGGCTCTGGCTCGAGCGCTGGCACGGGCGCTCGCCGCGGGCGCTGCCAGCGGGATTCGCCGGCCTGGAGGAGCTGCGGGCCGGGCTCGCCGACGTCGAGGCAGGGCAGAAGGAGCTGCTCGCGGCGCTCACGCCGGCGCGCCTCGCCGAGAAGATCACCTACGTGAACCTGGCCGGGGAGACCTGGACCTACGCCCTCGGGGAGATGCTCGTGCACCTGGTCAACCACGGCACGTATCACCGGGGCCAGGTGGCGAGCCTGCTGCGGCAGCTCGACAAGAAGCCGCTCTCGACGGACTACCTG
>JBOGJK010000830.1:0-2895 GCA_050745345.1 Thermoanaerobaculia bacterium | reverse complement strand
TCGCCGAGCTGCCTTGAAACTCTCTTCCGAGGCCGGGCAGCCAGCTGGTGACGGCGGGATCCGGAAGCTTGCCCGGCCTCGCTAGGATGTCTGGCTGGCGAAGTGGCTCGGGGGCGCCCCGGCGGACGAAAAAGTGCTTGCGAGAGCGTACAGCGTGACACGGTAAACGCGGCTCACCTCGCCGAGCTGCCTTGAAACTCTCTTCCGAGGCCGGGCAGCCGGCTGGTGACGGCGCCAGCCCGAGCCTCGCCCGGCCTCGCTAAGATGCCGGGACGCAGCGCCCGTGCACCCAGGCCCGCAGGGCAGGGATCGGCTCGGCGCGCACGACCGAAAGGGGCCGGGTCGAGCGCAGGGCGACGAGGATGCCGGCCGTGTCGAGGGGGACTCCCGCCGCGCGCGTCTCGTAGAGGGCCGAGACGACCGCCTGCTCGATTTCGGCGCCGGGCCTCTCGCAGGTTGCGCTCCGACTCGCCGATGTAGGGCGCGAGCAGCCTGCCGGCGTCCAGCGCGAGCAGCGGCAGCTCCCACGAGGCCGCGACCGCCTTGGCGGCCAGGCTCTTGCCGCACCCCTGGACTCCCAGCAGCAGGATCCCCTTGGGCGGGTCGAGCGGCTTCTGCCCTTGCGCCGGCAGGAAGCCCGCGCGGCGAGTCGCGATCCATTTCTTGAGTCTCGAGAGCCCTCCGATCCGGTCCATCCCCTCCGGAGCGGGCACGAACTCGAGGAGGCCCCCTCCCTCGACCAGCGTGCTCTCGCGGATGCGGGGGCGGTCGGCGGGTGTTAGCGCGTTCTTTTCGACCATCGCGCGGGCGAGCGCCCGCCCCGCCTCGAAGAGCGAGAGGCCAGAGAGGTCGGAAACCAGCCCTTCGACGTCCTGCGGCGTCAGGGCGATCCGGGTGCCCGGGCTGTCGCGCGCGGTGCGGCGGACCGTATGCTCGACGAGCTGCCGCAGCTCCTCGGGGCCCGGCAGGGCGAACTCGAAGCGCACGGTAATCTCCTCGAGCTCCGCCTTGCCCGGAAGCGCCGGCCCGACGAGCACGATCGTGCGCCCGGAGCCCTCGAAGCTCTGGGCCGCCTCCCGCAGCGCCCGCAGCGTCGCGGGGTTCTCCAGATGGGCGTGCGGGTCCTTGAGCAGCCACACGCCCTCCTCCGACGCGGCCCGCACGTGCCGGAGGGCGACCCCGAGGTCGATCGTCTTCGGCTGGTCCGCCGGGTGGCAGGGGGAGAGGCCCGAAGCCGCGCTCCAGGTCCAGACGGGAAACTCCAGCTCCGCCGCGACGGTGCGCACCAGCACCTCGAAGCGCTTTTCCTCGACCGTCTCGCACACCACCAGCGGATGTTTCGACCGGAAGAGGAGAGCCAGGTCTCGCGCGGGGAGGTCCAAGTGGGAGAAGTTTACCCCTGGGCCCTCATTGGCTCACTCGCGTCACTCCCGGCAGGCCGTCGAAGCCGATGTCGAAGGAGGGGATCCGGAAGGTCCCGCGCCGCTGCATGACGGCAAAGTGGAGGGCGTCCCGGGCGGAGAGCCTGTCCGCCGTCAGCAGCAGCGCCTTCGCGCGCCCGATGTCCCCCATCTCCACGGGGAAGGTCTCGTCCACGACGCCGTTCAGGGCGTCGAAGGCGGGGTCGACCCTGCGCCGCGATTCGGTCAGACTGCCGCCGTGCCGCCCAAGCGTCTCGTCTCGCTCTGTCCCTCCATCACGGAGACGCTCGTCGCGATCGGAGGCTTGAGTCGGCTGGTGGGCGCCACGCGTTTCTGCACGCGACCCAAGGGGATGCTCTGGGGCCTGCCGCGGGTGGGGGGCACGAAGAACCCGGACATCGCGCGGATCCTAGATCTGAAGCCGGATCTCGTCTTTGCCAACGAGGAGGAGAACCGTCTGGAGGACGTGCGCGCGCTCGAGGCGGCGGGCGTCGAAGTGGACGTGACCTTTCCCCGGACCGTCGCCGAAGTTCCGGCCGCGATCCGGCAGTGGGGGTCGCGCCTTTCGGGTGGATCGGAAGAGGAGGCGGAGGAGCTGGCCTCCCGCATCGAGAAGGAAATGGTCGCCCTCGCGAGCGGGCCCCCACCCGCGCCGTTTCTGTACGCCTACTGGATCTGGAAGGACCCGTGGATGACGATCTCCGACGACACGTACGTGGCCGATCTGCTGCGGCTGGCCGCTGGCGGGATCAACGTCTACGGCCGGGAGGCGCAACGCTACCCGACGACGACACCGGAGGAGGCGATCTCACGCGGCGCCGAGGTCCACTTCTTCCCGGACGAGCCGTTTCCGTTTCGGGCGCAGAAACACGAGGACCTGACGGCCGCGCTCTTCGGGCGCGGTTGCCGGCGCCTCTTTGTTTCCGGCGACGACTACTGCTGGCACGGCTTCCGGACACTCGCGGGGCTCGCGGCGATGCGGGCGCTGCGGGAGCAGGCGCCGGCCCGCTGACCTGGCCGGCCGCCGCCTGGCTCGCGACGGCGCGCCCTCGAGGTCGGGCGGCGAAACCCGATTCCGCACGCCCGGGTCGCGCCGCGGCCTTCGCCTCCGGATACTTGGACGCGCCACCTGGACCCGGGCGTGCCATGATTCGCGCGCTCGTGCGCGCACGACCGAGACGAAGCGACGTCCTGTTCGGCCTTGCGCTGGCCGCGCTGGGGTTCTCGGCGGGCCCGGCTTCGCTGGCCGAGGCCTCCAGCTTCACGGCCGAGGAGCCGAAGCAGGAGGCCGAGCCGAGCCACGAGAAGATCGACACGGGAGAGTCCCCGACCGTCCTCAGCCGGCGAGTCTCGCTCGCCTTCGAGCAGGCCTTTCTTCCCAACGGCCCGTCCCGGCAGCGGCTGATCGTTCTGGGCACCTACGTGTTCGGCGCGAAACGGGACTGGTGGCTGGGGGCCGAGGTTCCCTTCGCGC
>JBOGJK010000829.1:0-1639 GCA_050745345.1 Thermoanaerobaculia bacterium | reverse complement strand
GATCTGCACCTCGAAGGTCGTGCCCGCCTCGCTGATGACCGTCGTGTGCAGCGACTGGTAGAAGTTGGGCTTCGGCATCGCGATGTAGTCCTTGATCCGGCCCGGCACGGGGCGCCAGAGCTGGTGAACCAGGCCGAGGGCGGCGTAGCAGTCTCGCGTCTCCGGACCGACGATCCGAAAGGCGAGCAGGTCGTGGAGCTGCGCCGCGTCGACGCCGCGGCGGCGCATCTTGGAGGCGATGGAGTAGAGGCGCTTGCGCCGGCCCGTCACCTCGGCGGCGATGCCCGCCTCCGCCAGGCGCCCCTGCAGCCGGGCGCGCACCTGTTCGACCATCCCCTCCGAGCCCTTGAGGCCCCGATCCACCTCCCGCGCCACCCGGGCGAACTCCTCCGGCTGCAGGTGGCGGAAGGCCAGGTCCTCGAGCTCTCCCTTGAGCAACCCCATGCCGAGCCGGTTGGCGATCGGGGCGTAGATGTCCATCGTCTCCCGCGCGATCTCGCGGCGCTTCTCCTCCGGCAGGAACTCCAGGGTCCGCATGTTGTGGAGGCGGTCGGCGAGCTTGACCAGGACCACGCGCAGGTCCGACACCATCGCGAGGATCATCTTGCGGAAGGTCTCGGCCTGCTCCTCCTCGCGGGAGACGTAGGAGAACTTGCTGATTTTGGTCAAGCCGTCCACCAGTTCGGCGACTTCGTCCCCGAACTTCTGGGCGATCGACTCCTTGGTCGTCAGCGTGTCTTCCAGCACGTCGTGCATCAAGCCCACGACGATCGAGACGTCGTCGGCCTTCATCTCGGCCAGGATCGCCGCGACGTTCAACGGGTGGACGAGGTACGGCTCCCCCGACCGGCGAACCTGACCCCGATGCTCGCGCGCCGAGAAGAGGTAGGCCCGGCGCAGCAGATCCTCGTCGGTCTGCGGGTTGTAGGCCTCGACCTTCTCGAGGATGTCCTCGAAGCGGATCACCAGAAAAGAGTAGCAGGGTTACTGGAAGACGTTCCGGAGTCTCAGCGCCGGTTCTTCTTCTTCTTCGACCGGCCGGCCTCGGGCGTCGCGGCGGCCGCCTTCGGGGCGGGAGCCGGCTCGGAGGGGGGCGGGGGGACCGCCCGGACCGGGACTCTCTTGGCCCGGCGCCGCTCGACGAGGTCCCTCCAGATCACCACGATCGGCGAGGCGACGTAGATCGAGGAGTACGTCCCGATGAGGATGCCGAGCATCAGCGTCAGCGCGAAGGTGTTCAGGACCTCCCCCCCGAAGACGAAGAGCGCGGCGCAGACGAGCAGCGTCGCGCCCGAGGTCAGCACGGTGCGCGACAGCGTCTGGTTGATCGATCGGTTGATGATCGTCTCGAGCCGCTCCTTCTTGGGCGTGCGCTGGTTCTCGCGGATCCGGTCGTAGACGACCACCGTGTCATTGACCGAGTAGCCGACCAGGGTCAGCAGCGCCGCGACGACCACCAGGTTGAACTCCCGGCCGAGCACGGCGAGCAGCCCCACCGTGATCAGCGTGTCGTGGACCAGCGCGACGACGGCGCCGACCCCGAAGGGGAGGGAGCGGAATCGGAAGGCGATGTAGACGAGCATCCCGAGGGTCGAGAGCGCGATCGCCCAGAGGGCCTTCCGCTGCAGGTCGGCGCCGA
>JBOGJK010000828.1:0-4455 GCA_050745345.1 Thermoanaerobaculia bacterium | reverse complement strand
GCGGCGTAGAGCGGGGTCGTAAAGCCGAACTCCGCCTGCTTTTCGCGCGTCATTTTTCTCGTCATCTCAGACTGGCGCGTAGCCCACTGTACCGGGGATGTAATCCACGCAACCGGCTCTTGAAGGGCGGGCGGCTCTTCGGCTTCCATACACTCGCGTAACGTCATCGGTCGTCCTCCGTGTTGAATGGTGGGCGGCTCGCCGTGCATGGGCTCCTCCTTCTCGCGATGGCACGCTCGCGCCAAACCACTTTCGCCAAGCATCGCTTACAGACTCGATACGGTTTCTCGTCTTTAAGGAGCTCCCGCACGCCGAGTTGGCGATACCGCGACGATCCAAGGTCTATCCGTGAGATGTTGTCCAAGCGATGCTTGGCGTCACATAGCGCCAAATAACCGATGTGCCGGATGGTCATTTGCCGCTCCCGAGTGAGTACTCGATTTTCTTATAAGCTCTCTTGGAGAAACTAGGCTCGGCTTCTCGCAGTTTCTCCTCCTGCCTCACAAAGTCTACGAAGCGGTTAACGTCCAGGAACTCGGACCGCATCTGTTCGTGTTGTTCGCTCATCCAGTAGAGGATGCCGCACCAGCCGTAGCGGTAGAACAGTTCCCCGACGCGAGGCAGTTCGCTGTCTGGAACATATTGGCCCCAGGCTGTTGCCCATCCCCAGACATCGTTCATGTTCAGCGTTTGCGCGTATTCCTTGATCTCATCATCTGGCTCGTAGAATACGCCAGCCAGCGTGAGTAGTTGCCGCGCTTCATCGCTGGTCATTTGTCGCTCCAGGGAATGAATACCCCGCGCTGGTTCGTTCCGCCCCAAGGATTAAACTCGATCTCGTTTACAAGTTGTGCCTCTTTGATCGCCTCCGCCAGTCGGGAGAGCAGAGCGGCGTCGGCTTTGGCTTGCTCGGTCGCTGAAACGTCTCCGTAGCCTTTCACTTGAGCGAGGTAAAGCATCTGCGGGACTACGTATGCAGCCCGCTGAAGCGCTGCCACGAGGTCGGATAGCGAGTCGGTCATGCGCTGCTCCGCCGCTCGAAGGGAGGGCTTGGTCATGGACGCTTCCTCTTGGGGCGGCGTGGCTGGCGGAACATAATGCCGTAGTCCTGCATCACGGCCCAGTAGTCCTCGCCCGCCTCCAAGCGTTCAGCGATTGCCCGGAACATCTTCGCCGGCCCGCCAAGCGGGTTGGCCTTACGGTAGGCCGCTCGAAGGGAGGGCTTGGTCATGGCGCCATCCCAAACACGCGCTTGAGCCTCGCGCGCAGCGGCGATGAAGGATTATCTGCCGCGTGGGCGATCGCTTCCATTGCTCCCTGTAGCGGAGGTTTCGCAGATTCCGTTTCCCCGAAAAGCTTGATCACGGCCCAGTAAGCGCTAATCTTCGAGGCAAAGCTCGGGTCTTTCTGGTTGGCGAGCGAGCACAGCGGGCAGCGATTGTCGCGGTCCCTGATCCACATCCCATCGGTGTCCGCCGTCTCGTGCCACCCACGATCGGCAACGACCGGCAGCATCGCGAAGATGCGCTTGATGTATTCGGATTTGGTCATGACCGTTTCCATTCTGCCGGGTGTTTTAGACATCGGATGCTCGCTTCGCCAGTTGCTCCACCAACTCCATGACCTCGGCGAGAAACTGCCTGAGCATCGGCTCGAATTCGCGGATGTACGCCTCGTCGCGCTTCGCCTCGAAGATGAACAGCCGGAGCCCTTCCGGCATCCTCGGGTCGTAGCTCACGAAGTCGGAGAGGCCCTTGTCGGCGACCCACATCTCGCCCTGGACCTGCGCGACGTGCTCAGGCGGTAAGCGATTCGCGAGGAGCGTCTCAACATGAATCGCGCTAACTAGCGGGCACTTGATCTCGATGATCCTGTCATCAGCGACCCCGTCTGGAGAGGCGCCACACCACGCTATCTTCTGGTGCTTGATAAACCCGACCTCGCGGACGAGCCGCCCGGTGTGGACCTCGTAGGCGGCGCGGGCCTCGGCCTCGAACTCCTGCCCATGATCCATGGCAGCATTCCGGTATCCGCTATCCTGCGGAACCCCAGTCAGACGCTCGATCGCTACTCGAACGCGGTAGTTCCGCCGGCCCACGGCCTCCTCCGAGCCCTTGCCCTTCGAGCGGACCGTAGCGAACTCGCTCGCCGTCGCATGGCCACAGCGCTCAACCAACCATTCCCAGGTGCCTTGGGGAGCGCCCATCACCCGCCCGCTGCGACTCGCTCGGCCGCCTCCACGCGCGCCTTCGCTTCGGCGAAGTCATCCTGGAGCCGATAGCGGAGATCCTTGGGAACCTCCTTCCAGACCGCCTGCAGGGCGCTCATGGCGCCGGCGTCGGCGAACTTCTTCCGCCACGGCACGAGCGCCGGGTCGTCGTCCTGCTTCTTGACGGTCGCCATCTTCCCGTCGTCGTCCTGGTCGGCCGAGGCCATGCCGGTAGCGGCGAGGAGCGTGTAGCGCTGGAGATAGGTCACAGTCGATCCGATCGCCTGGATGCTGTTCTTCCCTCCGGAGTTATCCGGTTCGGCCGAAAGCGGCGTCCGCTCGCTGTACCCTAGCTCGTGGGTAAGAATGCATGTGACCGTGATCTTGTTCCCTTCCTGCGAGGTCTCCCATCGGTGGGAAAGACCGTGCTTGCTCAAGCCGGCGCAGACCGCGTCGACGACCTGGATCAGCGGGGCGTACTGGTACGAGTAGGCCCCCTTGTCGCTCCGTACGCTCGCGACCTTGGTCCGAAGTACCCTGGTCGGCTCGGCCTTGAACGCCGTCATCGCCCGGACGAATGCCTCCTTCGCCTTCGCTGCCCGCCAGCGCTCCTCGAGGTCCATCAGCTTCGCGAGCTTGTCGATGTCCGCGTTCTGCTGGACGGCGAGTTGGAGCATCTCCATCGGGGTGGGATCATTCCGCGCAGGTAAATCCGGGGTATTCATTACCTATGCTCCTTTCGGTTGATGGGCACCACGACTTCGCCGCTCTTCGCCTTGAGCCGCTCGCGCTCCTCGTCGAATTTCTTCCGAAGATCGGTCTGCGCTGCGGAGACGTAGCGAAATGCCCGGTTGAGGATCGAAACGGACGGACGCAGGATGCGGAGGGGCCTCAAATGAGCCCCCACACGCTCAGGAAGTAACCTAGCGCCGCGCCGAACGCCGCACCCCAGATCACCATCCACATCCGGTCATGCTCCTCCTGGGCTTCGGCTGCGAACATCTCGTCGAGTGGATCCCAGTCTTCATGCATAGCCGAGATCCCCCAGGGCGGTCTTGGCCTTCGCGAGCGACTGGCGTTCGAGATCCTCCGCCCGCCAGATCGCGAGCCACACAGCGTCCGAATGCCAGTCGCCGAGGATCTTGTACGTCTCCGGCCCCGTGCGCTCAACCACGCGGTAGCGCGTCTCGGGGACCATCTGGCAGATGCCGTATCGATCCCCGACCCAGCGGATGCCGCCGCGTGCGAGGTGGTACTGCGGCGCAACCTGCATGCCGGCTGTCAAGGCGAGCGAGGCGCGCAGGAGGAGGTTCAGTTGCTTGTCGGTCATCTGTTCGTCCATCGGACCTATCGCCATCGCGCGGGCGGCGAGGTCGTCGGGGGAGTTGGGGTAGGTCATGCAGTCTCCATGTCGGTGACGCCGATGCCGGAAACGGTTGCGCTGAGTTCAGCGAGGAGCGCTTCTGCTTGGGCCTTGTCATAGCAATCAAGATCAACCCTCATTGCAAGGTCGTAGTCGCAATAGAAACGCACGCCGTAGACCTTGCTTCCGTCGGTGAGCGTCTCCTCGGTCAGCGCGAACTGCGCCGGATTCTTGTCGCGGGTTTTACGGTTCATCGGTTCTGCTCCTATCCCCGCGCCCGGTACTTCGGCGGGTCAGCGAATTCGTCCAGATAATCTTCGATCGTGCCCTGGATGCGCTTGGCCAACTCCTTGTCGCGCTCTGGAGTCGAGAGTCTCGCGTCCAGAAGGAAGTAGCGCGCCAGCTCGAAGCACTTCGTATCGTAGGTCATCGGTCCTGCTCCTGTGGTGACATTAGCGGAACATCCACTCGACGCGGATGTCGGTGATCGCATCTCGGATCGTCGCCAGAGTCAGGCTTGCTAGCCGCTTGAGGTAGCGCAGCGCGGCGAGGATCAGGCGGGCGGGGGCGCGCATGGCCTTGAGGGCGAGGAAGCAGGCGGTCATGGCGCCATATCTCCGGTGCGGACGTTGTAGGCTGCGGCTTCTCCGCCATAGAGATGCTGGGCTTGATGCAATGCATGTTCCAGCGTGTTCTCGGTCAGGTGATAGAGGATATAAAGCGAGCCGTCCGCGAGAATCTTGGCGGGCAACCATTCGATTTGGGGAAGATTCATCTCTAGTCTCCCGGCCGGGGCTATCCCCGACCACGTTGACAAGATAAAGCAAGTCGGGTATAAAGTCAACATGCAACAAGCAAAGGCGAGAAATAATGCACCCTCGGG
>JBOGJK010000827.1:0-1982 GCA_050745345.1 Thermoanaerobaculia bacterium | reverse complement strand
GAGGGGATGGTCCTTGTAGGCGGGACGCACGCCTCCTCCTTCCGGCACTCCATGATTGTAGCCGCCCCCGTTCCGGACAGGGTTTGGGCCGAAAGCGAGGTCCGATAAGATGCCGGACCGAATGGAGCGAAAGGTCACCGTCGTCGGCGCGGGCAACGTCGGCGCGACCGTGGCGCAGCGGATCGTCGAGAAGCAGCTCGCCGACGTCGCGCTCGTGGACATCCTCGAGGGAGTCCCGCAGGGCAAGGCCCTCGACATCATGGAATCGGCGCCGGTCGAGCGGTTCGACGCCCGGCTGACGGGCTCCAACTCCTACGAGGCGACCGCCGGCTCGGAGCTCGTCGTCATCACAGCAGGCGTACCGCGCAAGCCCGGCATGAGCCGTGACGACCTCGTCTCGATCAACGAGGGGATCGTCGCCGACGTCGTCTCCAAGGTGCTGCCGGGCTCGCCCGAGGCGATCCTGATCGTCGTCTCCAACCCGCTCGACGCCATGTGCGAGGTGGCCCGCCGCGTCTCGAAGCTGCCGCGGGAGCGCGTCTTCGGAATGGCGGGTGTCCTCGACTCGGCGCGCATGCGCTGGTTCCTGGCGGAGGCGCTCGGCGTCTCGGTCGAGAACACGCACGCGTTCGTCCTGGGGGGCCACGGCGACACCATGGTGCCTCTGACGCGCTACTCGACGGTGGCGGGGATCCCGGTGACGGAGCTTCTCCCCAAAGAGAAGCTCGAGGCGATCGTGCGGCGCACGCGGGACGGAGGAATCGAGAGCGTCAACTTCTTGAAGACCTCCGCCTGGTACGCTCCCGCCTCCGCCGTCGTCGAGATGGTGGACGCCGTCCTGCGGGACAAGAAGAAGATCCTGCCCTGCGCCGCCTACCTGCAGGGCGAGTACGGGATGCGCGACGTTTACCTCGGCGTGCCGGTCAAGCTCGGCCGCGGCGGGGCAGAGGAGATCGTCGAGATCACGCTCCAGGAAGGAGAGAAGGCGGCCCTCGAGAAGTCCGCCAACGCGGTGCGCGAGCTCTTCAAGATCCTGAAGGTATGAGCGCCCCGGGCCAGACGCTTCCGCGCCACTTCTGGCTCCGGCGTCTGCACTCGCTCTCCGGGATCGTGCCGGTCGGGGGCTTTCTCGCCTTTCACCTCTGGGAGAACTACGCTGCGACGAAGGGGGCCGAGGCCTACAACGAGATGACCCGCAGGCTCCAGCAGATCCCGTTCGCCGTCGCCCTGGAGATCTTCGTCATCGCGGTGCCCCTTTTCTTCCACGGCATCTACGGCCTCTTCCTTTCCAGCACGGCGAAGCCCAACGTCCTTGCGAACCCCTACGCGCGCAACTGGACGTACCTGCTGCAGCGTTTGACGGGAGTCATCGTCTTCGCCTTCATCCTGTTCCACTACTGGACGACGCGCCTGGTGCAGCTTCACGACCACGAGAGCCTGAACCTCTTCAACCAGGTCCAGGCCGCTGTGGGCAACCCGTGGATCTACGCCTTCTACCTCGCTGGGATCCTGTCGGCCACCTTTCATCTGGCCAACGGCATCTGGTCGTTCTCGATCGTCTGGGGGATCACGGTCTCCCCGGCGGCGCAGCGCCGAATGGCGTACGTGTCCGCGGCGGTCTTCCTGATCCTCTCCGCCTTCGGCGTCCGGTCGATCGCGGCCTTCCGCGCCTAGCGTGGCCGACCCGAAGGAGCGCGTCATCGTCGTCGGCGGGGGCCTCGCGGGCCTCATGACGGCGATTCGGGCGGCGGAGATGGGGGTCGGAGTCGACCTCTTCTCGATCGTTCCGGTCAAGCGCAGCCACTCTGTCTGCGCGCAGGGAGGGATCAACGGGGCGGTCACCACCACGGGGGAGGGGGACTCTCCCGAGATCCACTTCGACGACACGGTCTACGGGGGGGACTTCCTGGCAGACCAGCCCCCCGTCAAGGCGATGTGCTACGCGGCCCCGGGGATCATCAACCTGCTCGACCGGATGGGCG
>JBOGJK010000826.1:0-8223 GCA_050745345.1 Thermoanaerobaculia bacterium | reverse complement strand
GGCATACCTCTCTCCTCTCCTTCCGCCAGATGCGTCTCCATCGAGCGAGCCACTAGGCTGGAATCCACGAAGGAGGACGTCATGGCGGACCGTCTTACGGAGAGACCCTTTCTCGCGGCGACCTGTGGATTGCTGGCGTGCCCGGTGGCACCGCCAACACCGCCAGTCAACTCAACGCGACCGTTGGCGGAGGTAGCTACAACATCGCGCGTGGTTTCAACGCCGTTGTGCCAGGCGGCGCTAGAAATACCGCCCTGGGCAACTCCAGTCTCGCGGCTGGATATCGAGCCACGGCCAATCATCCGGGTACGTTCGTCTGGGCGGACTCCAGCGACCTCGATTTCGCCTCCACAGGCAACAATCAGTTCTTTGTCAGGGCCTCCGGGGGCGTCTATTTCTACGTCAGCCCCAACGGAAACGCCGGCCCGAACTGCCGGCTCACCGACGGCACGGGCTTGGCCTGCTCGAGCGACCGGGAGTTGAAGGAGGGCTTCCTCCCCGTGGACGGGCGGGAAGTCCTGGCGCGCCTGGCCGAGATTCCCATCCAGAGCTGGCGACTGAAAGACCGGGAGGACGCGGTCCGCCACATCGGGCCGGTGGCGCAGCACTTCTACGCGGCCTTCGGCGTCGGCAAGGACGACACGCACATCAGCACGGTGGACGTCGAGGGTGTGGCCCTCGCCGCGATTCAGGAGCTCTATCGGATCGTCCGAGAGAAGGAAGATAAGATCCAGGCGCTCGAGATGCGCCTCAAAGCGCTCGAGAAGGCAAGAAATCAGTCACGAGACGCAGAAAAGGAAGGACCGCCATGAAGAAATCCGCCGCCGTCATCGCCATTCCCGGCCTCCTCCTCGTGGCCTCTCTCGCGCCGTCGCTCCTCGCCGCGACTTTCACGGTTACGAACACGGCGGACAGCGGCCCGGGCTCGCTGCGCCAGGCGATCCTGGACGCCAACTCCAACCCGGGCGCGGACGTCATCAACTTCAACATTGCCCCGGGGGGTGTTCAGACGATCAGCCCGCTCACCGGGTTCGGGCAAATTACCGGGCCGGTCACAATCAACGGCACCACGCAACCGGGCTTCGCGGGCTCGCCGATCATTGAGTTGAGCGGAGCGAGTGTGAGTGGCGCACCGCCTCCCGAAGGGATCAACATCGCGAACACCTCTCCCGGAATATGTGTCGTGCGCGGACTTGTCATCAATCGGTGGCCGAACCGAGGGATTCTCCTACAGCAAAACGGGGGCAACATCATTCAGGGGAACTTCATCGGGACCGACGTGACCGGCATGCTGGACATGGGCAACAGCGCCGCCGGCTTGGCGGTCTTCGGCTTAACCGGTAACCTCATCGGCGGGACAACCGCCGCGGAGCGAAACGTCATCTCCGGCAACCAGACCAACGGTGTTGAATTGCATACCTCGGGACACATCGTGCAGGGAAACTACATCGGCGTGAATGCCGTCGGGACTGGCCCGCTCGGCAACAGCGGCGATGGCGTCAACAACGTGAACGTGCCGAACAGCACCGTCGGCGGACCAGCGGCGGGCGCCGGCAATCTGATCGCCTTCAATGGGGGGACGGGCGTGGCCATCAACGGCGGCGCGTCCGACACCGGCAACTCCATCCGGTCGAATTCTATCTTCTCCAACGGCCGTCTCGGGATTGACTTGAGCGGGACCACATTTGGCGTGACGCCGAACGACCTCGGCGACGCCGACATCGGCGTGAACAACCTGCAGAACTTCCCTGTCTTGAGCTCCGCCTCAAGCTCCGGCGGTTCGACGGACATCCAGGGGACCCTAAACAGCACGGCCAACACCGCCTTCACTCTCGAGTTCTTCTCCAGCGTCTTCTGCGACCCCTCGGCCCATGGAGAAGGACAGACGTTCCTTGGCTCGACCATGGTGACGACCGACGGGAGCGGCAACGCCAGCTTCAACGTCACCCTTCCGGTCTCAGTCTTCTCGCGCCACCGCCTGACCGCCACGGCGACGGACCCTTCCGGCAACACCTCGGAGTTCTCGGCCTGTATCTCTCTGCGGGCGAACCTCTATACCCTGACACCGTGCCGGGTGGCCGACACCCGCGGGCCCGCAGGGCCGTACGGGAACCCGCCCCTATCGGCGAACACCGACCGCGTCTTTCTCCTCATCGGCCGGTGCGCGATTCCCACGACGGCTCAGGCCGTCGCCTTCAATTTCACGATCACGCAACCCACCGACGCGGGCGACCTGCGCATCTACCCGGCCGGCTACGACCTCCCCCTCGTCTCGACCATGAACTACCGCGCCGGGCAGACCCGGGCGAATAACGCCATCGTCCCTCTGGGGCCGGCCGGCGACATAGCCATACGCTGCGTCCAAGCCGCAGGCAACGTCCACTTCATAATTGACGTCGTCGGATACCTCGAGTAGGAAAAAGGAGCCCCCTTCATGAGTAACCGGTCTTTCTTCAGCCTTCCCCTTCTTGGCGCCGCTGCCGTTCTTCTCATGCCTGTCACCGTCGATCTGGTTCCAGTGGCGGTGGTTAGGTCTGGTATGACACCGATGGGTGTCAGGCTCTCTTGACACCCTGCGGCCTCGGCAGCACCTGCTCATCTGCACCCAAGGCGCTAAAGCCAAGGCGCTTGCGCCCCTCGTGAACGACCGGCACGGGATCCGCCCTGGCCCTCAGGCGTGCAGGCTGCCGTCTACCGGCCCAGAAGGCCGAAGAAGACCCCGCTCTACGGACTGCTTCAGTCCCTCTACGAGAGCGTCAAGGGGGCGTGGGAGGAGCTGTTCGAGCACCGCTACGGCTATTGGCGCGGCGTCGTGGATGGCGTGGTGGCTCGCTACCTCGACTGCGGCATCCTCGAGCGAGGCTTCGCCCGGGTCCGCTGCAAGGACTGCGCTGCCGAGTACCTCCTGGCCTTCTCCTGCAAGGGGCGCGGCCTGTGCCCCTCCTGCGCGGCCAAGCGTGCGACCGAGCTGGCGGCTTTCCTGCGCGAGGAGGTTCTCGCCGGCGTGGGCCACGCTCAGTGGGTGTTGACGACCCCCAAGCTCCTGCGCCCGTACTTCATGCACCACCGGGAGCTGCTCGGCCCCCTCTGCGGCGCAGCGTGGCAGACGGTGCGCGAGCTGATGGCCGTGGCGGCCAGCGACGAGAAGGGCTTCCGTCCCGGCATGGTCGCCGTGATCCAGACGTTCGGGGACAAGCTCAACCTCCATCCCCACGTACACGCCCTCGTCACCCGCGGTGGCTGGACCTCGTCAGGCCAGTGGATCCCGGTGCCCTACGTCGGCACGGCCGCCGCCGAGAAGCTCTTCCGCCACAAAGTCATTGGCTTGCTCCAGCGGGCCGGGCTGCTCGACGAGGATCGCACCCGCTTGCTGCTCTCGTGGCCCCACTCCGGTTTCTCCGTCCACAACCAGGTGACCGTGCCCGAAGGCGACGAGCATGCCCTGGAGGCCCTGGCCCGTTACTGCGCGAGAAACCCCGTCAGCCTGGAACGGCTGCGCTTCACACCCGAGTCGACCACCGTCACCTACCTGCCGCGGAGAGGCCACGACGCCGACGACGGGCCGGCCGCCACGCTGGACGCCCGCGACTTCGTGGCCCGCCTCCTGGCACACCTCCCCGTGCGGCCGTGGCCGCTCGCGGCTGAATGCCTGGTTTGCCCTCGAGTGCCGCTGGCGCTGGCGCCAAGACGGAGCCTCTGCCCACGACGTCTTTCCCCTGCCCCGCTCGGCGGCGCCCCACCTCCGGGGCTTGACCGCTGACACCCGAGAGCCCTGACCTGCCCGCGCTTCAACGTCCGGATCGCACCTGATAGCCCGAAGGCCGCTTCTGGGCGCCCCTGAACACATGCAGCGCCCCTACCCGGAAATCAAACTTCCTATCCCCCATCTTCGCGGCCTCCGGCCCCGTCGCCCGTCTCTTCGCGTTGGTCCGCCGCAAGCCGGCCCCGCCCCCGGCCGCGACCGGCTGACGGCTCCGCGCCGCGTCAAACGCATGTACCATGACGCCGGAGCCGAACCGATGCGCGAGATGGGCAGGGCCCTGACCGCCGCTCTTCTTCTGGCCGGTTTCGCCGCCGCGGCCGGCGCGCAGGCGCCCCACATCGACTCGCTGACGCCGTCCCGGGGTCCGATTGCCGGCGGAACGGCCGTCACGGTCGCCGGCTCCGGCTTTGCGGGCGCAAACCTCTTCTTCGACGACCGATCGCTCATCCCAACCTCGGCCACCGACACAGAGATCCGTTTCACGACGCCTCCTCACGACAACGGCTACGCGCCCGTGAAGGTTTCGAACGCGAGCGGCAGCGCCTACGCTGAGTATCTTTACGTTCCGCCGAGGCTCCGGGACCTTCCGCCCGGCTACATCACGACGGTCGCGGGAGTAGGGGCATATCGCCGCTTCCACCTGCCGGCCAGGCTCTCGCCGATCATTCCGTGGAGCCTCGCATTCGACAAGGCGGGCGGTCTTCTTGTGGCCTCGGCGCCCCCGGGCCAGATCCTTCGCGTCGCGCCTGACGGGACGCTCGAACCGTTCGCGGGGAAGTTCCCGCAGGACGACGTGCCGCTCGGCGACGGCGGACCAGCAACCGAGGCTCTGATCCACTTCCCGCGCGGCGTCGGCGTCGACGGAAGCGGCAACGTCTATGTCACCGACACCACGAACCGGATTCGGAGAATCGATGGCAAGACCGGGATCATCACCACGATCGCCGGGACGGGGCAGGCGGGATTCTCGGGCGACGGCGGGCCGGCGACCGCGGCTCGCATCAACGTTCCGAGCTTTCTCGCCGCGCGGTCCGACGGCACGGTCTACTTCATCGACCACGACAACTACCGGATCCGCAAGATCTCGACGAGCGGCATCATCACGACGGTCGCCGGCACCGGCGTGCCGGGCGAGTCGGGCGACGGCGGCCCGGCGACGAGCGCGCGATTCAACGTAGGAACCTCCGATTTCGGCGCGCTCGCCGTGGCCCCGAACGGCGACCTATTCCTCCTCGAAAGCGCCGGAGGACGGCTGCGAAAGATCGACGCGGCGACCGGGATCATCTCGACGATCCTCGACCGGGATCCGCACGGCAATCCGATCTTCGATCCCAAAGCCCTCACGGTCGATGCCGCGGGGAACGTCTACTGCAGCACGGGCGGGAACATCGTTAAAGTCGACGCGTCGGGGCGGCTCCTCGATTTCTGGGGAGCCAGCAGCGGCCTCAGCGAGGACGGTACCCCCGCCACAGAGGCCCGCCTCGCGAATCCCGTGGGCCTTGCAATCGACGACACCGGAAACATTCTCTACTCCGAGGAGC
This sequence comes from Thermoanaerobaculia bacterium, assembly GCA_050745345.1. GTDB lineage: Bacteria > Acidobacteriota > Thermoanaerobaculia > UBA5066 > Gp7-AA6 > DATBFU01. Next base: position 2,919 of record JBOGJK010000826.1, on the reverse strand, counting down.
AGATTCGCCGTGTGCGCAAGATCAACCGCGCAACGGGTCTCATCGAGACCGTCGCCGGGATTGGTCCCCGGGTCATCGGCGTCCCGGGGCCGGCCGACGGCGCGCTCTTCGGCGGGTTCTTCGGCGACGTCGCGGCCTTGCCGAACGGTACGCTTCTCGTGGGCCTGGACCAGGACCGGCGGATCTTTCGGATCGATGACGGCGGCAGGATCGACTATTTCGCGGGCAGTGGCACGTCGTTCGGCGGGATCGATGAAGTTCCGGCTCTCCAGGCGAGCGTCACCCCATTTGGGATGGGCGTGGACTCGGCCGGAGGCGTTTTTTTCGCCGATACCGACGCGATCGGCCGGATCGGCCCGGACGGCATCGTCCGTCGCATCGCCGGGCAGCTGGCCAACTGTAGTTTCGGCGGCGACGGCGGCCCGGCCGCGAACGCTTCTCTCTGCCAGCCGTGGGATGTCGCCCTCGACCCGCAGGACAACGTCTTTATCGCCGACACGAACAACAACCGCATCCGCCGCATCGATGCGCAAACCGGTACCATCACGACGGTTGGCGGGACCGGGCCCAGCAACGGCCTCGAAAACTACGGCCATGGATCCTACTGCGGCGACGGTGGCCCGGCGGTGAATGCATGCCTCAACACACCGTACTCCCTGGCCGTCGAGCCGGACGGCACGATCTACGTCTCCGACACCGAGAACCGGAGGCTCAGGAGGATCGATCCGGGTGGCACGATCTCGACGTTTCTGAGCCACGCGCACGCCGGGAAAATGCTTGCCGACGGCTATGGCGGCCTGTTTCTGGACCTCTCAATCAACCTCGCTCACATCCTCCCGGACGGGACCTTCTGGTCCGTCGCCGGCAATGGCGAACGGGGCTTCTCAGGAGACGGCGGCCCGGCGAGACAGGCCCGGATCAGCTCTGCCAACGCGGCAAGGGACGACGAGGGGAACCTTTTCTTCTGGGACCCGGGAAATCAGCGCGTCCGCGCGGTTCGATTCGGAGCTGTGCTCGCGCCGCCCGGGGCCGATGCGCAGGCAACGGTCGGAGGGGTGCAGTCGGCGCCGCTCATGAAGACGTTTGGCGCTCCTCTCGAGGTCACCGTGAGGACCGCGTCGGGCAGCCCCGCCCCCGGCGTGCGCGTGGACTTCGCCGCACCTGCTGGCGGAGTCTCTTGCGCCTTCTCCAACGGCAGCAACGCGATCAGCGTCTTGACCGACCGCTCCGGGAAAGCTCGGGTCTCCTGCACGGCTTCCTGCCGGGTTGGCTCCTACACCGTGTCGGCAACGTCGCTCGGATCGGCGACGACCGTTCCCTTCTCGCTGACGAATACTCCGTCCCCGGCCGGCCACCTGCGGTGTACGACGGTGGTTCCGCCGCGAAGCCCGATACCCTGAGCCGCCTCGCGCCGGGAGGCCCCCCGGTTCAGCGCCGGCCGCGTTTGCGCTGTGGGGGCTTTTCGGGCGGGACCGGAGTGGGTGCCGGAGTCGGAACGATCCAGTCGGTGTTCAATTCGGCGCCGGTCGGGGACGTAACGGCCTGCCGATAGCGGCAGCAGTCGGCGGAAGCCGGCTGGTAAAACAGGATCTTCGCCGGCTCGATCTGCTCCGAGGGACCGACGAGCGTCTCGAAGAAGCGCACGCGCTTGGCCCGCCCCGGCGTGACCGAACGGCCTTCCGCGTCGTACTCCTGGTAGCGGTCGAAGCCGCCCGGCTGCACGTCGCGCGCGCCTCCCGCCGGCAGGTCGACTTCGACCCAGTTGAGCGTTCGCGAGATCACGGAGCCATGCGCCGAGGCATTGTGCGCCGAGACGGTCACATCGGGCGTGCCCGCGCCCGACACCGACACGCGCAGGTCGGGATCCAGGCTTCTGCCGAGGTTGACGTCGGCGAGCGCGCCGAGCGTGATGAAACGCTCTGCCTCCGAGGTTCCGGGCAGCGCGACGATGCGCCCGCGCACGTTCCTTCGCCCGGCCAGATCCGCTCCGAACCGGGAGAGCATCTCGTTGAGCGAAGGCTGCCGGAAGAACAGGCGGTTGCCGGCGCCAAACTCGGTCCCGGCGGCCTCGAGCGGCTGGCGCGGCGAGAGCAGGAACGCCGAGGCCGCCTCCTCGCGAAACGTCAGGTCGTGGGTCACGTCGACCCGGGAATCGTCGACGAGCGCAAGCAGGTGTTTCTCCGCCAGGGGGCCTCGCGTCTTGCCCGAAGCGTCTTTCCACAAACCCCGGGCAGCCGGCGAATAGGCTGCCCACCAGGGCTTGCCGAGACCGTCGGAGGCGACCGGCGCGGCGGCCGCGGCCTCGCCAAAGACGAAAGCGACGAAGCCGTCCGCCGGGGCGAAGGCCGCGAGGAGCTTTTCGCGATCCGCCTCTGCGGGAGTGAAGCGCAGCGAGAATGTGAGGAGGTACTCGGTCGGGATCTTTGCCCGAAGGGTCTTCAGGAAAGCCCCGTAGGCCTGCGCCGAGACGGGGGCGAAGGGGACGTCGACGTGCACGCCCGAGATCTTCGCCGCGTAGAGGGCGCGCCCCCTGAGGCAAGCCTGCAGCGCGTTGGCGGCCGTCTGCTCCAGGGCCTCGGCGGATGCCGCGTCCTCCACCCCGGAGTCGAGGTCGGGCGCGCCGGCGGCCACCAGGAACACCTTCGCCTGCTCGAAGGGTCTTGGGGGCGCAGGCAGCTGCGCGCTCGTCCAGCGCCCTGCCTCGCGGGTGAGCCGGACGGCCGGCAGAAACACGGTGGAGAATCCCGCGGCCAGCAGAGTCTGTTCGACGTCGGTTTCCCCGGCCGCGATTCCGTCCTCGAACCACACGGCATCTCCCGCGGCCACGGCGCGCGATCCGGCCCGTTCCTGCCCGGGCGAACAGGAGAGCAGGCTGCCCGCGAGCAGCAGCGCCGCCCAGCGCCGCGTGGTCAACATCGG
>JBOGJK010000825.1:0-1820 GCA_050745345.1 Thermoanaerobaculia bacterium | reverse complement strand
GTCATCCGGAAGACCTGGCCTGCGCCCTCCGCTCGGCCCGTCTCCAGCGCCGCAGGGCCACGGCGGCCCAGACCGCTTCCACGATCCCGAAGGGCCAGGCTCCCTGCAGAAAGCCCGTAGGCCGAGGCCAGGAGGCAGGCGGCGGCGAAGGCCAGGATGAACCGCGGGCTTCGGTCCTCGAGGGCGTAGCAGACGATCATCGCGCAGACGACGATCAGTCCGAAGATCGTGAGTCCGCTCATGGCGTCGGTTTCGCGGGTCTCCTCGCGGGCGCCCGGCCGAGGGGCACGAGCTATCGCAGCCCGGTCGCCTCCCGGACCTCCCGCAGCGTCTCCGAAGCGACGGCGCGGGCGCGCTCCGCGCCGCGAGCCAGGACCGCGTCCACCACGGCCGGGTCCGAGGCGAGCTCTTTGCGCTTGCGTCGCGCGCCGGCGAAGTGCGAGTCGATCTTCTCGATCAGCATCTTCTTCGCCTCGCCATAGCCCATCCCGCCGGCGCGGTAGCGCGCGGCCAACGCCTCCTTCTCGGCGTCGGTCGCGAAGAGGGCGTAGAGGGCGAAGACGTTGTCCTTTTCCGGGTCCTTCGGGGCTTCGACGGGCGTCGAGTCGGTGATGACGCGCATGACGGTCGAGGCGAGCGCCTTGCCCTCCGCGAAGATCTCGATCGTGTTGCCGTAGGATTTGCTCATCTTCTTGCCGTCGGTGCCGGGGACGAGCGGCGCGCGGTCCAGCCGTGCCTCCGGCAGCGGGAAGACCTTCCGATAGGTCTGGTTGAAATAACCCGCCATGTCGCGCGTCATCTCGATGTGCTGCACTTGGTCCTGGCCGACGGGGACGAGGTTCGACTTGTAGAGCAGGATGTCGGCGGCCATCAGCAAAGGATAGGTGAAGAGACCCACTGAGGGGGCGAGGCCGCGCGCGAGCTTATCCTTGTAGGAGTGCGCCCGTTCGAGAAGCCCCATGCCCGTGACGGTCGAGAGGATCCAGGCGAGCTCGGTGACCTCCGGGATGTCGGACTGTCGGAAGAAGGCCGTTCTGTCGGGATCGAGACCCAGGGCCAGGTAGTCGAGCGCCACGGCGCGGACGTTTTCCGACAGCGCCCGCCGGTCCTGGATCGTGGTCAGGGCGTGCAGGTCGGCGATGAAGAAGAAGCACTCTCCTTCCTCCTGCAGCGCGATGTGCTGGCGGATCGCACCGAAGTAGTTGCCGAGGTGGAGCTTCCCCGAAGGCTGGACGCCGGAGAGGATTCTCGCGCGCTTCATCGGGGCGCCATTCTACCGGCGGTCCCGCGCTTCGCGATCGCGGCTCGAGGAAGTAGAGTTTCCACAGGAACGGAGGAGGAATCATGCGAAGAGCCTCGGTGCCGGCGGTGCTGGCCGTCGTGGTCGCGCTCCCGGCTGCGGCCCAGACGGCGACACCCGCCCCGACAGCCCACCATGAGCGGCCGCCCGGGGAGGTCTTTCGGGTCAAGCCGCTCGCCGGCGGCGTCTACGCCCTCTACGGCCGCGGCCGCGGCGGAAACGTCGGCTTCTTCGTCGGACCGGAGGCGGTCACGGTCGTGGACTCGCAGTTCAAGGACCTCGCGCCCGGCATCGTGGCGGAGATCCGAAAGGTCACCGACAAGCCGATCAAGTTCCTCGTCAACACGCACCATCACGGAGACCACGTCGGCGGCAACGAGGTCTTCCGCCAGTTCGCGATGATCGTCGCCCACGACAGCGTGCGCGCGCGGATGCTGGCCTCGCCCGAGACGATCCGGCGAGACTACCCGGCCCGCCTGGAGGCGGCCAGGAAGGCTGGCAACGAGCAGCTGGCCAAGTT
>JBOGJK010000824.1:0-2904 GCA_050745345.1 Thermoanaerobaculia bacterium | reverse complement strand
GCGCAGGAGAGACCATGAAGAAGATCGTCCATGTCGTCGGCACCGGCACGATCGGTGAGCCTCTGATCGGCCTCTTCACCGACTTCCACAAGCACCTCGGCGTCGACGAGGTGACCTTCCACAAGCGCACCCCGATGACCACGGAGCGGGCCAAGGTGAACCACCTGCTCCACCGGGGAGCCAAGCTCGCCGTGGACTCGGACAAGAAGACCGACTTCGAGGCGCTCGGCCATCACGTCTCCTTCGAGGAACGGGAGGCCCTGGAGCGGGCGACGGTCGTCATCGACTGCACGCCGGCCGGCAACGAGAACAAGAAGGTGTACGAGAAGCTCTCCGGCCCGAAAGGCTTCCTCGCCCAGGGAAGCGAGTTCGGATTCGGAAAGCCCTACGCCGTGGGAATCAACGACGAGGCCCTTCGCGCCGGAGAGGATCGCTTTCTCCAGATCGTCTCCTGCAACACGCACAACATCGCGGCGCTCGTGAAGACGCTCGGGGAGGACGGCGAGGGCGGACCGATTCTGGAGCAGGGGCGCTTCGTCTGCATGCGCCGGTCCAACGACGTCTCGCAGGATTCGAGCTTCGCGCCGGCGCCCTCGGCGGGCAAGCACGACGACCCGGTCTTCGGCACGCACCACGCGCGGGACGCTTCGCGCCTGCTCGAGACGATCGGCTGGAAGCCACGGCTCTTCTCCTCGGCGATGAGGCTGAACACCCAGTACATGCACTCGCTCTGGTTCGACCTGGAGTTCAACCGGCCGACCACACGGGACAAGACGCTTGAGAAGCTCCGGTCGAACCGGCGGATCGCGATGACCGAGAAGCGCTCCTCCAACCAGATCTTCTCTTTCGGGCGCGACCACGGCTACTACGGGCGCATCCTCTCGCAGGCGGTCGTGGCCGCGCCGACCGTGACCGTGAGCGGGGATCGGGAGGTCGTGGGCTTCTGCTTCACGCCCCAGGACGGCAACTCGCTGGCCTCCTCGATCGTCGCCGCGCTCTGGCTGATGGAGCCGGACTTCGACCGGAGAAGGCTCTCGGTTCTGGACCGCTTCTTCTTCCGGGAGATCTGACCCGAGTCGACAGTCGGCCGTCGGCAGTCGACAGCGGGACACCGGGGTCTCGGCCTGTTGACTGTCGACGGTTGACGGTAGACTCTACTTCATGCCCTGGGTGGTGTGTCCCCGCTGCCGCTTCCGCCAGATGACCACCGAGCGGTGCCAGCGTTGCGGCGAGACGCTGGCGCCTCCCGCGGCCCCCTCGGAAGCGACGCCGACGCCCCCGCCCGGGCGCGCGACTTCTCGCAACGCGCGGTGGCTCGCGGCCCTCGCGGGGGCGGCGATGCTCCTCGTCTTTCTCTGGCTTGGCCGCTCCGGCCGGCCTCCGGCGTCGGTGGCCCGGAAGGCGGCTCCCGTTCCCACTGCCGGCCCGCTCGATCTCTCGGGCCGATGGCAGGCGCAGCTCTCCAAGATGGCCGGCGCAAACCCTCCCCACCCGGTCCTGAAGGAGATCTGGATCGAGAGCAGCCTCGACGGCGGGATCCTCGCCGCGCGCGTCGTGTTCACGGACCCCGGCCGCGGCGGAGCCGGAGCCGGTTATCGGATCGTCTCCGACGGAGCGCGCCGATTGGCGGAGGCGGCCCCATCGTTCGCCACGGAGCCGAAGGGCGCCCCGCTTCCGACCGACTTCCTGCAGCTGCCCGGCTGGGTGCCCGAGCGGGCCCGGTTGTGGAGGGCGCTCGAGGGGGCCGGCGGAGGAGGAGAGCCCGCTCGATACCTGCTGGTCGAGTCGCTCGAAACCGACTACCTCGTCCAGGCGGGCATCAACGAGTCAGGGTTCCTCTCGTATGCCTTCTTTTCCCCCGCCTACGCCCCCGCGCGCGGCTCCGACGTGCTTTCCCGCATCATCCACCCCGAGCCCGGAGCTTCCTTGCGCGGCTTCCAGAACCTCGTCTGGGACCTCTCCGGCGCAGCCGACTTCCTCGAACTGCGGCTGCCCGTGACGATCTCCGGACCCGAGGGGGGAGCCCCCGACCGCATCACGCTGACCCGCTGACCCGCCCGGAGACGGACGACGGAAGGCCCCGGTCAGATCGAGACCATGTACCCCCCGCTCTTGACGTCCTTCTTCATCGAGATCAACTTCTGGCGCTCCGCGTCTTCCAGCAGCTCCGAGAAAGAGCGGTACCCGTAGTACGACTCGTTGAAGTACGGCTGCTTGCGCTGCATCGTCTGCTTGATCATGGAGCCCCAGATCACGTCGTAGTTCTCGCGCTGGAGCGCCTGGATCGAGTCGAGCACGAGCCGGAAGAGCTCCCGCTTCTTCTCGGGGAAGTTCTCGATCGACGGCAGAGACCGTGTCTCGCGCACGAGGTCCTCGTAGAAGATGAACTCGTCGCAGTTGGAGAGCAGCAGGTCCGAGGTGGAGTTCTTGACACCGACCCCGATGACCGCCTTGTCGTTCTCCTTCAGTTTCGAGACGAGCGGCGAGAAGTCGGAGTCTCCCGAGCAGATCACGAAGGTCGTGATGTGGGCCTTGGAGGCCGCCAGGTCCATGGCGTCCACGACCATCCGGATGTCGGCCGAGTTCTTGCCCGTGTAACCCCGCTGCGGGATATCCACGAGCTCGATCGCCGCCTCGTGGAACTCCCGCTTGTACTCGGCGTAGCGGGTCCAGTCGGCGTACGCCTTCTTGTAGACGATGCGGCCCTTTTCGAACAGCCGCTGCAGGACGAGGTTGATGTCGAACTTCTTGTACTGCGCGTCGCGCACCCCCAGCGCGATGTTCTCGAAGTCGATGAAGAGCGAGAGCCGCTGGTCCACCGAGGTCCGCGCGGGCGGGGCGAGGCTCAAGGCGACCGGCGCGGCGGCCGGCGCGGCGACCGGCGCGACCGCGACGGCCCCGGGG
>JBOGJK010000823.1:0-2243 GCA_050745345.1 Thermoanaerobaculia bacterium | reverse complement strand
CTGCGGTTTCGTGAGCCCCCCGACGGGAAAGCGCGCCGCCTCGAGCTGCGCCGGTGTCAGGTCCCAGAGAAAGTAGGACTGGTCCTTGGCCGGGTCCGCACCCTTCTTCAGGATCATCCGGCCCGAGACCGGATCGCGCTCCGCGCGCACGTAGTGGCCGGTCGCGACCGCCTCGCACCCTATCTGCCTAGCCCGCTCCCACAGGGTCGCGAACTTCACCTTTGCGTTGCAGGAGGCGCACGGAATCGGCGTGCGCCCGGCGAGGTAGTCGGACACGAAGGGGCGCACGACCTCGTCGCGGAACTCCTCTTCGAGGTTCAGCACGTAGTGCGGGATGCCGAGCGCCCAGGCCACGCGCCGCGCGTCGGAGAGGTCCTCCAGCGCGCAGCAGCGCCCGGAGCGCCCCGGCTCGCCCGAGTGGTCCCAGAGCTGCATCGAGAGCCCGACGACCTCGTGCCCCGCCTCCTGAAGCAGAAGGGCGGCCACGGAGGAGTCCACCCCGCCCGACATGGCGACCGCGATGCGCATTATGGAATCGTAAACCGAAAACAGGGAACCGAAGCCTCGGTTTACGGTTTACGGTTCACGGTTTACGGTTCACGCTCTCGTCACAATGAGCATCAGCGTCGAGCCGCCGATCGAGAACTCCTGCTGGTTCGAGAGAGGCGCCTCGCGGACCGGCTCGTCGCCGATGAAGGTGCCGTTGGTGGACTCGAGATCGATCAGCGTGATGCGCTCTCCCGCGACCTCGATCGCGCTGTGGTTGCGCGAGATCTCGGGGTCCTCGAGCACGAAGTCGGCGTCCTGCCGTCCGATCACGACGCGCGGCTTCTCGATCGGGAAGATCGTGCCGGCGGCGGGGCCGGAGATGACCGCGAGTGACAGCTTCGCGTCGTCCGGAAGCGCCAGAATCTCTCCCGCGGGCCTCGCGGCGGCCGCGGGCGGCCGCTTGCGCGCAGCCTCGGAGGGCTTGCTGCCTCCCGTCTCCTCGGCCAGGCGGATGTAGGTCTCCTCGACGCTCTCCCGCAGCTGCGAAGGCCCTCCCCCCGCGAAGGCGGGATTCTCCACTTCGAAGACGGAAAGGCACTTCGTGCAGCGCACCTTCTTGACGCGCCTTCCGGCGAAGCGCGCCTCGTCGTACCGGTACCGCGCCAGGCAGGTGTCGCAGACGATGATCATGGCCTCTCGCGGGACCCCTTTCTCAGACGGTCACAGGCTCGGGCGGCGCCGGGGCGGCCTCGCGCATCGCGCGCACGGCGGCCGCGACGCGCCCTGCGGCCTCGTCCACCTCGGCCTCGGTCGTGAAGCGGGAGAGGGAGAGGCGCACGACGCTCCGGGCCTGGCGCCGGGAGAGACCCAGCGCGAGAAGCGCGGGCGATGGCTCTGTGGTCCCGGAGGAGCAGGCGCTCCCGATGGAGACCGCGACCCCTTCCAAGTCGAGCCGGATGAGCAGGGCCTCCCCGGAGACCCCTTCGAAGTGGATGGCGGACGTGTTGGGCAGACGCGGCGCCTCCCTGCCGATCACGCGCGCGCCCGGCGCGCGCTCCAGGATGGCGCGCTCGAGCCGGTCCCGGAGGCGCCCGACTGCGGCGGCGTCGGAGTCGAGCCGCTCCCGCGCCACGCGCGCGGCGACCCCGAAGCCCACGATCCCGGGGGTGTTCTCGGTCCCCGCGCGCATCCGCCGCTCCTGGCCCCCCCCTGGAGTATGGGGCTCCAGCGCGACTCCCCGCCTCACGAAGAGCGCTCCCACCCCCTTGGGGCCGTGCATCTTGTGGGCCGACAAGGAGAGCAGGTCCGCCTGGAGCCGCCCGACGTCGATCGGGATCCGGCCCGCGGCCTGAACGGCGTCGGTGTGGAGGAGCGCACCTGCAGCCCGGGCCCGCGGCGCGACCGCCGCGACCGGGAAGAGGCCGCCATACTCGTTGTTGGCGAGCATCACCGAGACCAGGGTCGTCCCCGCTGCGATCGACTCCCCCACCCTCTCCGGGTCGAGGGAGCCGGAGGGCTCCGGGTCTACCACGACCTGCTCGATCGGCCCTCGGGCTGCAAGCCTCGCCATCGGCTCCCGCACCGAGGGGTGTTCGGCTCCGCTGCGGACGAGGCGGCCCGGCCGGCCGGCCGCGGCGCCATAGATCGCCATGGCGTTGGACTCCGTGCCCCCGGAAGTGAAGAAGATCTCCTCGGGGCGCGCTCCGACCAGCCGCGCCACCTCCTCCCGGGCCTCCTCCACCGCACGGCGGGCC
>JBOGJK010000822.1:0-3992 GCA_050745345.1 Thermoanaerobaculia bacterium | reverse complement strand
CGGGCTCCGACTCGTCGGCGTTGCACAGCAGGTAGACGGGCCTTCCCTTCCTGTCCTTCGGGATGAATTCCCACTTGACGCCGGTCGGAAATCCGGCCCCCCCGCGGCCGCGCAGCCCCGACTTCTTGACCTCCTCGGTGAGCTGCTCGGGCGTCCAGCCTCCGGCGATCACTTTCCGCAGGGCCGCGTAGCCGCCGTCGGCCAGGTACGTCTCGATCGAGCGCGAGTCAGGCCTGCCGACGCGAGCGGTCAGGACGGGCTCCACTTCAGGCCTCCGCGGCGAGACGGTCGATCAGCGCGTCGAGCTTCTTCTCGTCCATCGGCTCGTGGTACGTGTCGTTGACCATCAGCGAGGGAGCCTTGTCGCAGCCGGCGATGCACTCGACCTCGATCATCGTGAACTTGCCGTCGGGAGTCGTCTCCTCCAGGCCGATGCCGAGCCGCTTGCCGCACTGCTCGAGCAGGTTGCCCGCTCCCGCCAGGTGGCAGGAGATCGACGTGCAGAACTGCAGCAGGTTCTTCCCGACGGGGCGCAGGTTGTACATCGTGTAGAAGGTGAGCACACCGGCCACGTGCGCGGCCGGCAGCTCCAGGATCCGCGCCACCTCCTCGGCCGTCTCCCTCGAGATCCAGCCCCACGTCTCCTGCGCGACCCAGAGCACGGGCAAGAGCGCCGCCTGCCGGGTGGGATAGCGCTTCAGGATCCTCTCGATCCGCGCCATCGCCTCGGGCGGAAAGGTCCGCGGCTCGCCCGCTTCCTCGACGCGGTAGCGCGTGCGGCTCACCAGTCGAAGGCCCCCTTCTTCCAGATGTAGGCGTAACCCACGGCGAGAACCGCGAGAAAGACGAGCATCTCGACGAAGAGGGGGAAGCCTGCGGTCCGGAAGACGAGCGCCCAGGGGTAGAGGAACGCGATCTCGACGTCGAACAGGATGAAGATCATCGCGATGACGAAGAACTTGATCGAGATGCGCTTGTGCGAGGCGTCGATCACCGGAATGCCGCTCTCGTAGGTCTCGAGCTTTCGCGCGGTCCGGAGCTTCGGCCCCAAGAGCGCGTTCAAGGCGAGGATCATCCCCGCCATCCCGAGGGAGAGGCCGAGCAGGATCAGGATCGGCAGGAAGCTTTCCGGCATCGGTCGCGGCCCGACTTTTTCACAGCGAGCCGGCGGAGTCAACGCAGGTCCAAGATTCGAAAAGCACTTGCGGCGCGGCGGTTCGCCGGGGCGTGACGTTAGGATGCGCGCGTGACGGCGCCGTTTTTCCCTGTTGCTCTCGTGCCCGCCTTCGAGGCGGAGGCGACCGTCGGCGCCGTCGTGCGCGGGATCTGCATCGCGGTGCCGCGCGTGCTCGTCGTGGACGACGGCTCCTCTGACCGGACGGGGGAGGAGGCCGCGCGCGCGGGCGCCGAGGTGCTGCGCCTGCCGGAGAACGGCGGCAAGGGGACGGCGCTGCGGGCCGGTCTCGCTCGCGTGCTCGCGACCGACGCGACCCACGTTGCGTTCGTGGACGCCGACGGGCAGCACGATCCCGCGGACCTGCCGCGTCTGCTGGTGGCCGCCAAGGGCGGCGAAGATTTCGTCATCGGTTCGCGGATGTCCGAGCCGGGCGCGATCCCTGGCTATCGCTTCCGCACCAACGAGATCGGCAGCAAGATCCTGTCGCGGATGGCGGGGCGGGAAGTCGAGGACGCGCAGTCGGGCTACCGCGTCGTGTCGGCGGCGCTGCTGCGCCGGCTCCCGCTCTCCGCCCGCGGCTACGTCATCGAGACGGAGATTTTGCTCAAAGCGGCGCGCCACCTGACGCGCTTCTGCCACGTGCCGGTTCGCGCGATCTACGGCGGGCCCTCGCACTACCGGCCATTCCGGGACACCTGGATCATCTCGTGGGGGGCGGTGTACTACAAGGTGTTCGAGGTGGATTGAGAGAAGTCGTGAACCGGGAACCGAAAACCGGGAACCGAAGGGCTGGAAGGCCGTATCGGTCGGTTCACGGTTCACGGTTCACGGTTTTCGGTTCACGGTCCCGCTACAATCTCCGCACCATGTCGCCTGCCGTCATCACTCCCCTGCGCACGCCGGGGCGCGCGCCGCGCGTGCTGACGATCGACGCCGAGGAGTGGTTCCATGTCTGCGGCGACGACTACTACTCGGACCCGCGGCGCTGGGGGGGCCTGGCGCCGCGCTTCGAGCGGACGTTCCTCTGGCTGCTCGACCGCCTGGAGAGGGGCAGACACCGCGCGACGGTCTTCTTCCTGGGCTGGATCGCAGAGCGGTATCCCGATCTGGTCCGCGAGGCGGCGCGGCGAGGGCACGAGATCGGCCTGCACGGGGACCTGCACCGGCGCGCCGACGAGATGGGGCCCGAGGAGTTTCGCGAGGACCTTCGGCGCGGCCGGGACAGGATCGAGGAGGCCTGCGGCGTGCGCGCCACGCTCCACCGAGCCGCCGAGTGGTCCATCCGATCGCCGGAGGACCCGGCGCTCGCGGTCCTCGCCTCCGAGGGCTTCGTTGCCGATGCGTCCATGACCGCCGTTGCCCCCCTCGGCAGGTCCGACAACCCGGTCGGGCTCCACCGCATCGAGCTGCCCGAGGGAAGCCTGATCGAGGCGCCGCCGCTGACGGGGCGCAGGTTCGGCCGGCGGATCCTCGCCGGCGGGAGCTGGGCCTTCCGGGTCCTCTCGCCCAAGCGCCTGGCGCAGGCCGAGGAGCGGTTCCGGAGGCAGGGTCTGCCGGCGATCTTCCACTTCCACCCCTGGGAGCTCGACCCGGAGCATCCGCCCATGGAGGGCCTCTCGCCGTTGCTGCGCCTGGCCCACTTCGCGGGCCTCGCCTCCTTTCCCGAGCGCTTCGAGGCCTGGCTCGCCTGCGACCGCTGCGTCTCGATGGGGTCAACGCTGAACGGCTGCGCACGAATTCAGCGTTGACGCCCGCATTTCTCTTCCCGGGGCAGCTTTCCGAGACGGTCGGGATCGGGCGGGATTTCTTCGAGGCGGATGCCTGGGCGCGGTCCCTCTTCGCGCGCACCTCGGAGCGCTGCGGCCGGGACCTCGGGCGGATCCTGTTCGAAGGACCAGAGGAAACGATCCACGAGAACCTGGCCGCCCAGGCGGCCGTCTACCTCGTCTCGACGCTGGCCAGCCGGGCGCTCGCCCTGCGCGGCGTGATTCCCTCCGCCACCGCCGGCTACAGCCTGGGCAACTACGCGGCGATGGTTGCGGCGGGAGGGGTCTCCTACGACGAGGCGCTGGAGGTCCTGATCGCCGTCTGGCGGGAGACCGAGCGGATCGGGATCTCCGGACGCATGGGGGCAGTGGTCGGCGTCCGGCGCGAGGCCGTGGACCAAGTGTGCTCGCGCCTTCGAAACGAGGGGAGGCTCGTCTGGATCGGCAACGTCAACACCGCCACCCAGTTCGTCCTGACCGGACAGGCGGAGGCGGTGGGCGCGGCGCTCGAAGCGCTGGCGCCCCGGGCTTTGAACGTGCTGCCCCTCTCCATGAGCTGGCCCATCCACAGCGAGCTGATGCTTCCGGTCGCGCGGGCGATCGCTCCGGTCGTCGCGGCCTGCCGGACGATCCGCGAGCCGAGGATCCCCTACTACGGGCCGGACGGCAGGCGCGTAGAGACCGGCGAGCGCGTGCGCGAGATCCTCGCGGAGGAGTTCTGCCATCCCACGCTCTGGAACACGACGCTCGAGAGCCTCGTCGCGGACCGGCACCGGACGTTTCTGGAGGTCGGCCCGGGGGACATGCTGACGAAGATGACCCGCTGGATCGATCGCAGCGTCGTCTGCCGCCCGGCCGGCACGCTCGCCGCGCAGGCGGCCCTGGCGGATATCATCGGCGGGTGAGCGAGCCCTCCTCCCAGACGAGGCGAAAGACCGCCGTGGTGACCGGCGGCTCGCGCGGAATCGGGCGCGCGATCGCCCGCGAGCTCGCGTCGGCCGGCGCCCGCGTCGTGCTGACCTGCCGGCAGGACCTCGCAACTGCCGAGC
>JBOGJK010000821.1:0-1507 GCA_050745345.1 Thermoanaerobaculia bacterium | reverse complement strand
GCGCCGGCCGCACAAGCCGTTTGCGTTGATGGTCCGGGACCTCGCCGCGGTGGAGCGGATCGCGCAAGTGATCGAAGGGGCGCGGGAGTCGCTGCTCTGCCCGGCGCGGCCGATCGTGCTGCTGCCGGCAAAGCAGGGCAACGGCGTGGCTCCGAGCGTCGCGCCCGGGCTTTCGGAGCTGGGCGTGATGCTTCCCTACACGCCGCTCCATCATTTGCTCCTCGCCTCCGGCCCCGACCTTCTCGTGATGACGAGCGGCAATCTCTCGGAGGAGCCGATCGCCCGCGAGAACGCGGAGGCCCTGGAGAAGCTGTCGTCGGTTGCCGACGCGTTCTTGCTTCACGACCGCGAGATCCACACGCGCGCGGACGACTCCGTGGTGCGGATCGTGGCGGGCCGGACGCAGCCGGTGCGGCGGTCGCGTGGCTTTGTTCCCGAGGCGATTTCGCTCGGCTTCTCCGCGCCGTCGGTGCTCGCCGTGGGCGGGGAGTTGAAGAATACGGTCTGCTTGACGCGGCAGGGGGAGGCCTTTCTCTCGCCGCATGTGGGGGATCTCGACAACCTGGAGGCGTTCGGCTTCTTCGAGGAAGTCATCGAGAAGCTCTCGCGCCTGCTTTCCGCCCGGCCGGAAGCCGTCGCTCACGATCTGCATCCCGACTACCGATCGACGCGCTGGGCGCTGTCTTCCGGCCTGCCCCGCGAGCCCGTGCAACACCATCACGCGCACATCGCCTCGTGCCTCGCCGAGCACGGTCAAACGGGACCCGTGATCGGCGTCGCCTTCGACGGGACGGGCTGCGGACCCGCGGGCGACCTTTGGGGAGGGGAGATTCTGCTTGCGGATCTGTCCGGGTTCCGCCGCCTGGGGCACCTGCGTCCGATTGCGTTAGCAGGAGGAGAGGCGGCGATACGGGAGCCGTGGCGGCTGGCAGCCGCGGCCCTTCTCGATGCCGGAATCTCGCTTGACTGCCTCGAGCGGATCGAAACCGGCCGGCGCGAGGCGGTCCGGCAGTTGATCGAGAAGAGGGTGGCCACACCGCTTGCGACGGGGGCCGGCCGCTGGTTCGACGCGGTGTCCTCGCTCTGCGGCGTCAGAGACGAGATCACCTACGAGGGGCAGGCGGCGGTGGAGCTCGAGGCCGTCGCGGCGCCGGGCGACCTCGGCTGTCACTCGTTCGAGATCGGGCCTTCCGGCGACGGTCCGTTCGAGGTGGATCTGCGCCCGGCCGTGCGGGAGATCGCTGCGGAAATTTGCTGCGGCATTCCCGCCCCTGCCGTCTCCGCGCGGTTTCACCGGACCCTGGCGGCCGCGATCCTGGAGGCCTGCCGGCGGGGAAGAGAAGAGTCGGACGTTGGGACGGTGGCGCTTTCCGGCGGCTGCTTCCAGAACAAGCTTCTGACCGAAAGGGCGAGAGAGTTGCTCGAGCGGGAGGGTTTCGAAGTCCTGATTCACTCAAAGGTCCCGCCCAACGACGGGGGTCTCGCCCTCGGACAGGCGGCCGTGGCG
>JBOGJK010000820.1:0-10487 GCA_050745345.1 Thermoanaerobaculia bacterium | reverse complement strand
GTTTAACCCGGCGGGCCGGCGGGTCAGTGCAGGTAGCCCAGAGCGCGCAGCTTTCTCCAGGCTTCCTCCCCCTCCGCGGCCGTGCGCGCGCGTTGGCGGCCTTCTGCCGTCCAGAGGAAGACGCCGGTGCAGCCGCTGCCGGTCTCGAAGAACGGGATCGCACCGGGGATCGCCGCGAAGGGGACCTTCTGCGGGCTTCCCGGCGAGAGCCGCGCCGGCCGCGCGCCGGCGAGCCGCAGCTCCACACAGCCTCCGCCCCCGACGGTGATTTGCAGATCGGGTCCCGGCGCGTCCTCGAAGCGGAATCCGTCCACGCCGTCCGAGGGATCGAGGCGCGCCGTCAGCGCCTGGCCACCCGTGGAGCGGCTCCGGGTGAAGCGGTCGTTCTCCTCGAGAGCGAACGGCTCGATCACCGCCTTGGCCGTCAGGCCCTGCACTTCGACCTCGAGCGAGTCTGCTCCCACCAACCGCAGCTCGGTCCCGCGGCGCGTGTGCGCGATCGCCTCCTCGATCGCACGCCAATCCTCCCCGAAGGTCTTACGGTCGACCGGCAACGGCCGCCTCTCGCGCGGATCCTCCGCCAGATCGAACTGCGCAAGCCCGGCGAGGATGCCCGGAAGCCGGCGCGCGAGGTGGTACCCCCGGGGGTCTTTCGTCGGATCGGGAATGCTGCGCGTTCCGAGCCGGTCGAAGAAGAAGAGTTTGCTCGAGCCGCGCACGACCGCCGCGCGCGCGGGCCCTCCCGTCAGCATCGTGACCGGTGGCAGCGCCTCGCGGTCCCACGTGGAGGGATCGAGCAAGGAAGCCCCGTCCAGCGGCCGCCGCGGCGGCGGCAGGCCCGCGAGCTCTTCAAGCGTCGGAAGCACGTCGAGAAGCGAGACCAGGGCTCCGGGCGGGATCGCCGGCAGGCGCCGTCCGCGCGCCGGAAGGATCGCGAGCGGCACGCGCAGCACCTCGTCGTAGAGCGCCGGCCCGTGCTTCCAGCCGCCGTGCTCGCCGAACTCCTCGCCGTGGTCGGAGCTGAAGGCAAGCGTCCAACGGTTGCGCTCCGGCACGGGCGTGCCCCTCCAGAGGGAGCCGACCGCCGCGTCTGCCAGGCGTACCTCGTCGTGGTAGAGGGCTTCGAGGTGCCGCACGTCGGCGGCCGAGGGGGGCGGCGGCTCGCCCAGCTGAAGCCGATTCACTTCGTCCCCAACGTAAGCACCGCGGTATCCCGGGTCGAAGGGCGTCGAGCCCCGCGGCCGGTCGAACGGTGTGTACGGGTCGTGTGGATCCATGAGGAAAACGAGGAGGAAAAAGGGCTCGCCGCGATGCGCCGCGAGCCAGGCGGGGACGCGACGCATGGTCTCGCGCCCCGGCAGCGTGATCGAGGCCCCCTCGTGCGGCGTGGTGAAGAAGGTCTCAAACCCTCGGGCGAAACCGTTCCCGGCGGTGAGTGTGGGGTTGGCAAGGAAGGCCGCCGTGGACCACCCCGCCCGTCGGAAATCCTCCGCGAGCGTCGGGATTCCCGGAACGATCCCGAGCGGCGAGCCGTCCGCGTCCTCGTGGGCGGCGGGAACCCTCCCGGTCAAGAGCGACGCGACCGAGGGGATCGTCCACGAGGCGGGCGCGTAGGCGCGCTCCGCCTTCCAGGCGTTCCGCAGGATCGCGTCGAGGTTCGGCGTCGACGGGACGCGGCAGCCGCCGAATCCGACCGCGTCGAGTCGCGTCGTGTCGAAGAGCGTGAGCAGGACCGCCTGCGAGGACGGACTCGGGTGGGCCAGGCGAAGGTCCGAAAGGAAGAACGCGGCGGCAGGAGCGGCGGACAGGCGCAACCGCCGTCCCGGCACGCCGGCGGAGATCTCCACGTCCTCGCTCCAGAAGACCGCCGGGGCCGGCGCCTCGGGAAAGGACCGGCCGAGACGAGCGACGGTACGGGCGGCGTCTGCGCCCTGGAGGATTTCCACCTCCAGAGCGACGTCGCCGCGGATCTCGGGCGAGGACCAGGCGAAGCGAAATCGGCCGCCGGCCGCCTCGGGCAGCTTCCACTCGTAGAAACCGCCCACCGGGACGAGCGTGCCGGCTCGGGCGATCCCGTCCGAATCGACGATCGTTCGGGCTGAGTCCCGGTCGGCGGGCGGCCGCAGCGGCGGCCGCGTTGCCCCCGGCTCCCTGCCGCAGGCGAGCAGAGGCAGAAGCAGAGCGGCAAGGATCCGCCGGCGCGGAGGGCGCGTCATGACCCTCTTCGCGCCGGCCCGTAATGGACCCGTACGAGGGTGAGCCCGCAGGCCGGCGCCTTGGGAGAGAGCAGGCGCCGATCTCCCCTCTCGAGCAACTCCCGGACGCGCTCCGGCGGCGCCTTCCCGCGGCCGACATCCGCGAGCAGGCCGCAGAGCGACCGGACCATGCCGCGCAGGAACGCGTTGCCGCGGAAGAGGGCGCGAATCTCCTCGCCCTGCTCCTCGATCCGGACGAAGTGAAGGCGGCGTACGGACGACTCCCCCCGGGGAAGACGGACGCCGAAGACGCCGAAGTCCCGCTCTCCCGCAAGCTGCCGCGCGGCCGAGCGCATCCGGACGGCGTCCGCGCGGGGCGAGAGCGGCGCAACGAAGAAGGCGTCCCTCGGCGGGATCACGCGCGCCCGGCTCCACCGGTAGAGGTACTCCTTCCAGGCGGCGTCGCCCCGGGCGTGGAAGCCGGGCGGCGCCGCTTCCACCTCCATCAGCCGCACGTCCCACGGCAGGCGGGCGTTGACCGCCGCGAGGATCCGCAAGGGCTCGAGCCTGCGCTCGAGGTCGAAGTGCACGACCTGGCCGTCCGCGTGGACGCCGGCATCGGTTCGCCCCGCGGCGTGCGCCCGCACGCCCGGCCCGCCGATCGCCGAGAGCGCCGCCTCCAGCACGGCCTGAACGGTTCGGGGGGCGTTCTCCTGCCTCTGCCAGCCGTGGAAGCCGGTCCCCACATAGGCGAGGCGCGCCCGGTAACGCGACGGCGCTCTCAAGGCGCGACCCCCGCGGGGCAAGCGGCGCGCGCCCTGCGGCGCGCCTTGAGGAGAGTCCCGGCGAGCAGCAGCGCGAACGGGAGGTACTGGAGCCCGAAGATCAGCGGCCGTGACAGGCCGGGGGTGGGATGGAGCAGTCCGTAGGAGAGGGGCACGGCGAAGGAGAGATAGAGGAAGGCGGGCTCCCGGCGCTCCGCCGCGAAGGGAAGCGTCCAGAGCAGGTACCAGGGATGGAGTGTCGGCGAGAAGAGCAGCAGGGCGCAAAGCGACGCGAAGGTCGCGGTCCGCGGATCGCGCACACGCCAGCCGATCGCCGCGAGGAGGAGGAGCAGGACCGTGCCGAGCGCCGCGCGCGCGAAGAACCCGTCGGAGAAGTAGGGGAAGACCGATTGCGCCCAGGCGGGATGGCCGAGGCGCTCCTTCCCGTCGAGAAAGGCCGACTTCGCCCGGGCGGGCAGGTCCGCGGATCGCACGAGGCGGACCGCCGTCGGGTACAGCGCCGAGTTGAACTCCCACCGCCCCGCGTATTCGGCGAGGCCTCCCGCCGGCGAGGCGCCCCCCCGCGCCGAAAGGAACCAGACCGCCGCCGCGACGGCGGCGCCGGAGAGGACCAGGCGCCACCGGCCCGCGCGCGCGATCGGGATGACCGCGGCGAGCGAGACATACTTGGTCAGAACCGACAACGCGAAGGAGACCCCCGCCGAAAGCGGCCGTCGGGCCGAGAGAAACGCGAGCGACGCTAAGAGCAGCGCCACGCCCAGCGGATCCAGGTGCCCCTGCCCCGCGACCTCGAGAACCGGAAGGGGATGGAAGGCGTAGAGGGCGGCCGCGGCCCCGCTCCCCCGGCGGGCGAGCAGCCAAACGATCGCGACGTCCGCGGCGACAAAGAGCGCCTTGAGCGCCGGAAGGCTCTCTCCCCCGAGGCTGCCGGCCCGGAAGGCCGCCTCCGCGACGGGCGGATAGACCGTCCGAATCTCCCGGTGCGCCACGCGCGCGGAGAGCGCCGGATCGAGCCCCTCCAGAACGGGATCCTCCGGGGCGCGGGCCCACGGCGAAATGCCGGAGGAGGCGACGCGGGCGTCCCAGAGGTATCGGTGGATGTCGTCCGAGAGGTCTGGAGCGCGCCAGAGCAGCGTCGCCCGGAACAGAGCGGCGCACAACAGCAGGAAGCCCGGACGCGATGCGGATAGAATCGCCGCGGCCAGAAGCGACAGGAGCCCCGCGGCGGCGGCGAGCAGCAGGTACGCGGGCAGACGCCTCCGCGCATCCGGCAGCCACAGGAACCCGAGATAGACCGCCTCCGCCGCCAGAACCAGGAGCCACAGCGTGAAGCGATGCCCGGAGGACCGAACCTGATGGCGACCCGCGGCGGCGAGATCGCTACCCTCGCTCTCTACTACGGCGTGCTCGCGCTGCTCGCCTTCTACGGGGCGCATCGCGTCCAGATGGTGTGGCTCTTCCGCCGGCACCGCGAGCAGGTGCCTCGGCCGCCCGGCGCGCTCGATCCGCTTCCCCGCGTCACTGTCCAGCTCCCGATCTTCAACGAAGTCTATGTCGTCGAGCGCCTGATCGAGGCCGTGGCGGCGATGGACTACCCGAAGGAGCTTCTCGAGATCCAGATCCTGGACGACTCGACTGACGAGACACGGCAGGTCGCCCGGCGCGTGGCGGAGCGGCTGACCGCGGGGGGATTCCAGATCTCGTACCTGCCGCGCGAGCACCGCACCGGCTACAAGGCGGGGGCGCTGCAGGCCGGGTTGGAGGCGGCCCGCGGCGAGTACCTCGCGATCTTCGACGCCGATTTCGTGCCCTGCCGCGAGTTCCTCCGAGAGACGCTTCCCCACTTCTCCGACCCCCGTGTGGGCCTCGTGCAGGCGCGCTGGGAGCACCTGAATCGCGACTTCTCGCTGCTGACCCGGATCCAGTCGGTCTTCCTGGATGGCCACTTCGTCATCGAGCACACGGCGCGCCACCGCTCCGGCCGCTTCTTCAACTTCAACGGCACGGCGGGGGTGTGGCGGCGCCGCTGCCTCGAAGAGGCGGGGGGGTGGCAGTCGGACACGCTGACCGAAGACCTCGACGCCTCCTACCGCGCCCAGCTCGCCGGCTGGAAGTTCGTGTACCTGAAGGACCTCGTGGTGCCCGCGGAGCTTCCCGTGGACATGAACGCCTTCAAGACGCAGCAGCATCGCTGGACCAAGGGCTCGATCCAGACGGGAAGGAAGCTGCTCCCGGCGGTCCTACGCAGCGGGTTGCCGGGCAAGGTCAAGCTCGAGGCGTTCTACCACCTCACGAACAACCTTTCCTACCCGCTGGTCGTCCTGCTGGCGCTCCTGATCCTGCCCGCCATCCTGATCCGCGAGCGGATCGGCTGGCAGAAGTTGATCGTCTTCGACTTCCCCCTCTTCTTCGGCGCGACCTTCTCGTTTGTCGCCTTCTACCTCTCCTCGCAGAAGGAGATCGGGCGGGACTGGCGAAAAACGCTC
This sequence comes from Thermoanaerobaculia bacterium, assembly GCA_050745345.1. Classification (GTDB taxonomy): domain Bacteria; phylum Acidobacteriota; class Thermoanaerobaculia; order UBA5066; family Gp7-AA6; genus DATBFU01. The sequence continues at coordinate 5,021 of JBOGJK010000820.1, read as the reverse complement.
CGCTCGATGCCGCTCCTGATGTCGCTCGGGATCGGTCTCTCCGTCAACAACGCCCAGGCCGTGCTCGAGGCGGTCTTCGACAGGCGCGCCGAGTTCTCACGCACGCCCAAGTACCGGATCGAGGGGGACCGCGGCGAATGGCGGAACAAGAAGTACCGCGCCCCCGGCAACTTTTCCGCAGCCGCGGAGACGCTGCTCGCTCTCTACTTCCTCGGGGCGATCCTTTTTGCCGCCCGGGAGAACTACTGGACCGGGATCCCCTTCCTCCTCTTCTTCTTCAACGGCTTCGCCTACACCGCGGGGTTGTCGCTGCTCTCCCGCTGGCGGACCCGCCCCGGCGAGCACGGCCTTCCGGACCGCGGCGCCGAGGTCGTTTCCGAGGCCTGAGCCGACGCCGGCGGCAGCCGCCGAAACTAGAATCGGAGAGTGGAGCCCACGGTCCGGGTCACGGAGATCTTCCGGTCGCTGCAGGGCGAGTCGACCCGCGCCGGTTTCCCCTGTGCCTTCATCCGGCTGACCGGCTGCTCGCTGCGGTGCGTCTGGTGCGACTCGGCCTACGCCTTCTACGGCGGCGAGCCGATGCCCGTGTCGGAGGCCGCCGCGCGCGTGGCGGCGCTGGAGACGGAGCTGGTCGAAGTGACCGGCGGAGAGCCGCTCGAGCAGGAGGGGGTCTACCCGCTGATGGAGAGGCTCCTCGAGCTGGGCAAGACGGTGCTGCTCGAGACCGGGGGCCATGTCCCGCTCGACCGGGTCGATCCGCGCGTGATCAAGATCGTGGACGTGAAGGCACCCGGCAGCGGCATGCAGTCGGCGAACCTGCCCGAGAATCTGGAGCGCCTCGGGCCCCGAGACGAACTCAAGTTCGTGCTCGCGGACCGGCGGGATTTCGAGTGGGCCCTCGCGACGGTCCGCGAAAAGGAGCTCGACCGCCGCCACGTCGTCACGTTCTCTCCGGTCTGGGACGGGCTTGCGCCGGGAGAGCTGGGCGCGTGGATCCGAGACTCCGGCCGGCCGATCCGCCTGGGGCTGCAGCTCCACAAGATCCTGTGGGGGGACGTGCCGGGCCGATGAGCCGCGCGCCGAAGGCCGTCGTGCTGCTTTCCGGAGGGCTCGACTCCGCGACGTGCCTGCTGCTCGCGCGCGAGGAGGGCTTCGAGCTCTACGCCCTCTCTTTCGACTACGGCCAACGGCATGGCGTGGAGCTCGAGCGCGCCCGAGCCCTCGCGCGGCGCTACGGGGCCGCGGAGCACCGCGTCTTGCGCCTGGACCTGCCGGCACCGGGGGCTTCCGCGCTGACCGACCGCGACCTCGCGGTCCCGCGCGACCGTCTCGGGCAGACCGCGATCCCGGTCACCTACGTCCCGGCGCGCAACACCCTCTTTCTCGCCCACGCTCTCGCCTGGGCGGAGCCGCTTGGGGCCTCGGACATCTTCCTCGGCGCCAACGCGCTCGACTACTCGGGCTACCCGGACTGCCGCCCGGAGTTCTTGGAGGCCTTCGAGCGGATGGCGAACCTCGCGACCCGCTCGGGTGTCGAGGGGACGGGCCGGTTTCGCGTCCGGGCGCCTCTGCTGCGTCTGAGCAAGGCGCAGATCGTGCGTCGTGCGCAGCAGCTGGGCCTCGATTTTTCTCTGACCTTCTCCTGCTATGACCCGATCTCGGAGGGGGCGCCCTGCGGCCACTGCGACGCCTGCCTCTTGAGAGAGAAAGGCTTCAGGGAAGCCGGGCTCACTGACCCCCTCGCAAGGCGGTAGAAGACGCAATCGGTGACAGGGAAGATATTATATCTTAGTTATTAACACTAAGATAAGTAATTTTGCTAAGTTGACAAATCTAAACTAAGACTTTATCATCCAGCCCCGAGGAACGGCTCGAATGAGATTCGACCAGCTCACGATCAAGGCGCAGGAAGCGATCCAGGAGGCGCAGCGCGACGCCCGCGCGCGGGGCAGCGCCGAGCTCACGGCCGATCATCTGCTCGCCGCCCTGCTCCGACAGACCGAAGGGGTGGTCGTCCCGATCCTCCAGAAGCTGGGGGTCGACCCCGAGTCTCTCGCGCGCGATGTCGAGTCGGACATCGCGCGGGGGCCGAAGGTCTCCGGCGCCTCCGCGGACGCCGTCCCCGGGCGCGAGCTGACGAAGGTCCTCGACCGCGCCTTCGAGATCGCCAGGGAGTTTGGCGACGAGTACGTCTCGACCGAGCATCTCTTGATCGCGCTCTCGGAGCCCGAGGCGGGCGAGGCCGCGCGGCTCCTCACGGCCCGCGGAGCCGGCAAGGACCCGCTGCTGAAGGCCCTCAAGCAGGTGCGCGGCTCCAGCCGCATCACCGACCCCAACCCCGAAGAGAAGTACCAGGCCTTGAAGCGCTACACGCGCGACCTGACGGATCTGGCCCGCCGCGGCAAGATCGATCCGGTCATCGGACGCGACGAGGAGATCCGGCGCGTCATCCAGGTGCTCTCCCGGCGCACCAAGAACAACCCGGCCTTGATCGGCGAGCCGGGGGTGGGAAAGACGGCCATCGTCGAGGGCCTCGCGCGGCGGATCCACATGGGCGACGTCCCCGAGGGGCTCAAGAACAAGCGCGTCGTGGCGCTCGACCTGGGCGCCCTGATCGCGGGCGCCAAGTACCGAGGCGAGTTCGAAGACCGCCTGAAGGCGGTCCTCAAAGAGATCGAGGAGGCGCAGGGGACGGTCGTCCTCTTCATCGACGAGCTGCACACCCTGGTGGGCGCCGGGGCGGCCGAGGGCTCCATGGACGCCTCCAACATGTTGAAGCCCGCGCTCGCCCGCGGGGAGCTGCGCGCGATCGGCGCGACGACGCTCTCCGAGTATCAGAAACACATCGAGAAGGACGCGGCGCTCGAGCGGCGCTTCCAGCCGGTCTACGTGGACGAGCCGTCGGTCGAAGACACGATCGCGATCCTGCGGGGACTCCAGGAGCGCTACGAGATCTACCACAGCGTGCGGATCACGGATGCCGCGCTGGTCGCCGCCGCGCGCCTCTCCGCGCGCTACATCACCGACCGCTTCCTGCCGGACAAGGCGATCGACCTCATGGACGAGGCCGCGGCGCGGCTGCGGACCGAGATCGACTCGCTCCCGACGGAGATCGACGAGGTGGAGCGCCGGATCGTCTCGCTCGAGATCGAGAAGCGCGCCCTCTCCAAGGAGAAGACGAAGGAAGCCAAAGAGCGCCTCGAGGAGATCGAGCGGCTGCTCGCCCAGGAGCGCGAGACCTCCAGCCGCCGGCGCGCCCAGTGGTCCGCCGAAAAGGAGGCGATCCAGAAGATCGGCCAGACCAAGGAATCCATCGAAGGGACCCGGCAGGAGGCGCTCGAAGCGGAGCGCCAGGGCAACCTCCAGCGCGCAGCCGAGCTGCGCTACGGCCGCCTTCCGGAGCTCGAGAAGGAGCTCGCGGCGCAGAATGCGCGCCTTGCAGAGCTGCAGAAGGGAGAGCCGATGCTGCAGGAGGAGGTGGGCGAGGAGGACATCGCGCGGGTCGTATCGAAGTGGACCGGCGTGCCCGTGACGAAGCTGATCGAGGCCGAGTCGCAGAAGCTGCTCGCGATGGAGCAGCGCCTCGGGCGGCGCGTGGTCGGGCAGAGCGAGGCCGTGGAAGCGGTCTCCGAGGCCGTGCGCCGGGCCCGCGCGGGCCTCTCCGACCCGCGGCGCCCGATCGGCTCGTTCATCTTCATCGGACCCACGGGGGTGGGCAAGACGGAGCTCGCCCGCGCGCTCGCGGAGTTCCTCTTCGACGACGAGCACGCGATGGTGCGCGTGGACATGTCCGAGTACATGGAGAAGCACTCCGTGGCGAGGCTGATCGGCGCGCCCCCCGGCTACGTCGGCTACGAGGAGGGAGGGCGCCTGACCGAGGCCGTCCGGCGGCGCCCCTACTCGGTCGTTCTCTTCGATGAGATCGAGAAGGCGCACCCCGACGTCTTCAACGTCCTGCTCCAGGTCTTGGACGACGGGCGCCTGACGGACGGCAAGGGGCGCGTGGTCTCCTTCAAGAACACGGTCATCATCATGACTTCCAACCTCGGCTCTCACTGGATCGCCGAGGCGAGCGGCATGGACGAGAGGCAGCTGCAGTCCAGGATCGAAGAGGAGCTGCGCCGTCACTTCCGGCCCGAGTTCTTCAACCGGATCGATGACGTCATCGTCTTCCATCGGCTCACACGGGAGCAGATCGAGAAGATCGTCGCGATCCAGCTCGAGAGCCTCGCCCGGACGGTCTCGGACCGAGGAATCACGCTGAGCTGGAGCCCCGAGGCGGTCAGGCTTCTGGCAGGCAGAGGCTACGACCCGGCCTTTGGAGCCAGACCCTTGAAGAGGCTCATCCAGAAAGAGGTCTTGGACGCCCTCGCGTCGAAGATCCTTAAGAATGAGATCCTTACGGGAGATGAAGTCCATCTGGACGCGTCCATGGATGGCAGTTCGCTGGTTGTCGAAAAGAAATCATTGGAGGTGCCTCATGGTTGACCTGGTTTCCTGGGACCCTTACCGCGAGTTTCGAAAGCCTGGCTGATCGCGTCAATCGAGCCTTCGGCGGCACGCTTGCCCGACGTGACGAGGAGATGAGCCTGGGCGCCTGGCTGCCCCCGGTCGACATCGCCGAGGACAATGACCGGATCACGCTGACGGCCGAGCTGCCCGGCTTTTCCGAGGATCAGATCGAGGTCCAGATGGAGGGCGGTGTCCTGACGCTGCGCGGCGAGCGCCTGTTCGAGGAGTCGAAGGAAGGGCGCAGCTACCACCGCGTCGAGCGCTCCTACGGACAGTTCGTTTGTGCCTTCACGCTTCCCAACAACGTGGACCGGGAGAACATCAAGGCGACCTTCTCGGACGGCCTGCTCGAGATCGCGCTTCCCAAGCGGGAAGATGCGAAGCCCCGCCAGATCCGGATCTCCGCGGGCGAGGAAAAGAAGACCGTCGACGTCAAGGCTCGGTAAGCCCCCGCGCTCTTATCCCTCTCCCTGCGGGAAAGGGCAGGGTGAGGGGCTCCCCCCTCACCC
>JBOGJK010000819.1:0-3108 GCA_050745345.1 Thermoanaerobaculia bacterium | reverse complement strand
AGCTCCGTCACGATGTAGGGAGCTCCGTCGTGCGTCCCGAGGTCGTGGACAGCCGTGATGTTGGGGTGGTTCAAGCCGCCGGCCGCCTGCGCCTCCTGCTCGAAGCGCCGCAGACGGTCGGGATCGTTCGAGAAGGACGCGGGCAGCACCTTGACCGCGACGTCGCGCTTCAGCCGCTCATCGCGCGCCCGGTACACCTCCCCCATCCCGCCCGCGCCGATCGGCGCGAGGATTTCGTAGGGGCCCAGTCGCGTGCCGGACGCGAGCGTCATTCCCGGTTCGGCCTGTCGACTGGCGACTGTCGACCGTCGACTCGTGTTGTCACTGGAGCCCCTCGACGAGGAAGAGGTCCGACAGGATGCGATGGTAGCTGTAGGCGTAGCTCTCGGCGTCCGGAGTTAAGAGGACGGAGACGATCTCGACGACACCCGCCGGGTCGGCCGGCATGAGCTCCTTGAGCGGCCCTCTCTCGCCGGAGGAGAGGTCGAGCCGGAAGAGGCGGGAGGGCAGCTCTCCGCGCCGGAAGCAATAGAGAGAGCGTCCGTCCGCGGAGAAGCGGATGGGTCGATCCTCGGGGCCGAGGGCGGGAATCGGGTCGGCGCCTCCTCCGTCGAGCGAAAAGAGGCAGTGGACCTGGTCCCCGGCCTGCGCCACGACGCGCTGCCCATCCGGGGAGACCGGAAACGAGCCGATGGCGACTCCCTCAGGTGAGATGGCCACCGGCTTCTCTCCCTCGAGGCTCTGAAGGTAGAGGCGCAGCGCCCGGTCCGGCTCGTGGGCCGCGATCAAGACCCTTCTGCCGTCCGGGATCCAGCTCGCGCGGTGGATGTTGAGCCCGTGGGGCGAGAGGGACCTCGGCTGTCCGGCCTTCACCGGCAGAAGCACGAGCCGTTTTCCGAGCGGATCGATGGAGAGCGAGAGCACCCATCGTCCGTCGGGAGAGATTCCACAGGCGGTCCCGTCCCCGAGGCGGATGGCAGGCGAGCCGTCGGTCTTGCGCAGGTAGACGCCCTGGCGCGACCCCGCTCCTTCGCCCGACTCGTCGAAGAGCAGTTGGCGGCCGTCCGGCGAGAGATCCCGGATGAGGGACCAGTCGAGCAGCGACAGGTCTCGCTCCTTCTCCTGGCCCGGCGGGAGGCCGATGATGCCCACCTTCCCGTTGTCGCTCGTCATCAGAACGCGGGAGTCCGCTGTGACGTCCTGGATCGTCAGCTCGCCCGGCGTGCGCGCGACCAGGCGCTCCCGACCCGTCCGCGAGACCGCCCAGATGGCCCTGGCCACGCCCACGCGCGTCGCGGTGAACCAGATCTCGCGGCCGTTGCCGGACCAGGCGAGCCCGTAGGCCGTGATCCAATCGGTCGAGAGGGTGGCGAGCCTTCCGTCGCAGTCCACGGTAACGACGGCACCCATGTCGTCTCCCTGGATGGGATGATCGAGAAACGCCACGAGGTCCCCTCCGGGAGAGACCCGGGGGTGGCTGATCCAACCGGCCGTTTCGTACAGCAGCCTTCCGATCGGATATTCGAGGCGGGTCTTGCCCGCCTCTTTCCGCACGACCGCGAGGCTCGATCCGTCCGGCGCCCAATCGGCCCATTGCACGTCGTCGGAGAGCTCGCGAGGCGCGCCGCCGACGATCGGCACCTGCGCCAGGGTGCCGCTCCAGATGAACCGTCCCGCCCAGCGCCGGTCCAGGGAGACCGCCATCTGCCCCGAGCGCGAGATCGAAAGGACCTCGGCCTCCGGAAGAAAAAGCGGGCTCGACTCGGGGCTCTCGGGGCGGGTGGAAAAGAGCCGGGCCGCTTCGCCGTCCCACGATGCCCCGTAGATCACCGTGCGCCCGTCGGGAGCGAAACGCGCCGAGAGGATCGTGCCGCGACGAAAGCTCAGCCGCTGAAAGGTCGGCAGCGCGGCTTCCGCAGCGCGCCCGACTCCGGCCGCAGGCGTCTCTCCGGAGCCCATCTCCGAGAGATGGTCGCGTACCATCGCCAGGTCCCGCGCCAGATCGCGCGTCGAGGTGTAGCGCCCGTCCGGCTCCTTGGAGAGGCACCGCTCGACGATCCACCGGAAAGGCTGCGGCACGCGGGCGTTCTGCTGCGAGATCGGGCGAGGCTCCTCGCGGATGATCGCGGCCAGCGTCTCCGCGGACGTGTCACGCCGGAACGCGCGCTGGCCCGTCGCGAGCTCGTAGAGGATCGAGCCGAGCGAGAACTGATCCGAGCGAAAATCGACCGCGCGGCCGCTCGCCTGCTCCGGCGACATGTAGCCGACACTCCCCATGACCATTCCCGGCCGAGTTCCGGTGGGCAGGTCCGAAGCGTCCGGCGCGGGGGCTTCCACGAGCTTGGCGAGGCCGAAATCGAGGATCTTGACGTAGCCGTCGCGCGAGATCATCACATTCTCGGGCTTCAAGTCTCGGTGGACGATCCCCGCCTCGTGGGCCTTGGCGAGGCCATCGGCGATCTGCACGGCGACGTCGAGGAGCCTTCGTGGAGCCAGCGGCTCCTCTCCCAGGGCCTCCCGGAGGGTCGATCCCTCCACGAGCTCCATGGCGATGTAGTCCGTCGCGTCGGAGGAGCCGATGTCGTAGATCGTGACGATGTGGGGATGATTGAGGCCGGAGGCCGCGCGGGCTTCCAGCTCGAATCGCCGGAGCCGATCGCGGTCCGCGCCCACGCCGCCGAGCAGCACCTTGATCGCCACTTCGCGTCCCAGGCGAGAGTCCCTCGCGCGGTAGACCTCTCCCATCCCGCCCGCGCCCAGCGGCGCGGCAATCTCGTAGGGTCCGAGCCTTGTTCCCGCAGTCAGTGTCATCGAATCGCGCGCGGATTCTACAGGAGTGTGGCGCGGGTGAGTTCACTCCCTCGACGACGGAGAGGTCCGCGAGGCTCCGCGCGAAGGAGCAGGCGCACGACTTTTCCTCCGGCGTCGTGCGGATCGCCCGATCGTCGCGAAGCCGGCGGGGTCCGGCAGACCGAGCTCCTTCCACATCCCCGAAAGAGCGCGCTACCGGAGTCCCTCGACCAGGTAGAGCTCGGAGAGAAAACCGCGAGTCAAGTAGACGTAGGCTCTTCCATCTGGCGTGACCCGAATACGAGAAAACCCTTCGTC
>JBOGJK010000818.1:0-4846 GCA_050745345.1 Thermoanaerobaculia bacterium | reverse complement strand
GAGCCACGGAGAGGGTCCAGAGCAGCGCCACGGCATGGAATGCCACGGCCTCGAGGTCCTCCGGATAGCGCCGCGAGACTTCTCCCATGGCCTTTTCGTAGGCGGCCGCGCGAGTCTTGTGGTCGGTCGTGTCGGAGCCGTCGTAGAAGACGCCGATCGCCTCGATGTAGGCCTTCTCCCGCTCGGTCGCGGCGCCCACGGAGCGAGCCCTCGCCACGGCGTCCCGCCCTTTGGCGAGCTCCGCGGCGGTGGGCGGATACCAGATCGGGTGGTACTGCGTCATCGCGACTCCCCACCACGCCATCCCGCAGCGCGGGTCGGCCGCCAGGACCTCGGCGAAGGTCTTCTGCGACTCCTCGTACCAGAAGGAGTGAAGCATCGCCACGGCGCGGTTGAACTGCTTCTGCGCCGCCTCGTTGCAGGAGACCGAAAAATGGACGTTACCGAGCTCCTCGTCTCCAGCGGGATGCGAGTGCCCCTCGTGCTGCGCCGCCGCCGGCACCGAAAGGAGCAGGGCGGAGAGAATGGGGATGAGTCTCTGCGGTCTCATGGCAACCTCCCTGGCTGTTTCACCCTCTAGAACATGCCGCCGGAGGGGGTGCCTTGGCAAGCCCCACGGGGCTACACGGCGTCGGAGAGGCTGGAGAAGGTCAGCTGCGTGCGGATGGCGGGGCAGACGATCGAGAAGTCCTCCGCCTCGCTGCCGCGGGCGCGCGTTTCGCGGCTCATCGCCTCGACCTTCGAGAAGACCGAGATCGGCGAGTCGTTCCAACGGAAGTTCTTGACCGGGTGTCGGATCTTCCCGTTCTCGATCCAGAAGGTGCCGTCGCGGGTCAGACCCGTCAGGAGAAGCGTCTGCGGGTCCACGAAGCGGATGTACCAGAGGCGCGTCACGAGGACTCCCCTCCGGGTGCCCTTGACGAGGTCCTCGAGGGAGCCCGAGCCACCTTTCATGAGGATGTTGCGCGGCTGCGGTGTCGGCTCCTTGCCCTGCTTCTCGGCCCAGTAGCGCGAGTAGTTGAGGTTCGAGACGACGCCTTCGTCGACAAAGGTCATCTTCAGGGTCGGCTGTCCGTCGCCGGCGAAGGGTGTCCCCGGCGCCCGCGGGTCCGCCGGGTCGGTCCAGACCGTCATCTTCTCGGAGAGGACCTTCTCGCCGATTCGGTTGCCGCCCCCCTTCTTCGAGAAGAAGGAGCGTCCCTCATCCGCCGAGCGCGCGTCCATGGTGAAGCCCATATAGAGCAGGAGGTCGGCCACGGCGGCCGGCTCGAGGACGACCGAGTAGGCGCCGGGGTCGAGCTCCCGACGCGCGGCCGAGCGGGAGGCCTTCTCGACGGCCGCGCGCGACAGCGCCAGCGCATCGAAGTCCTGGAGCCGCTCGCCGTTGACGCCGGCCCAGCCCGAGCCCTTCCCGTCGGGCGTGCGCGCGGTCGTGGAGAACGTCACGCGGCTCTGCCGGTGGTAGCCAAAGAGCCCCCTGGAGTTGCCGAGCGCCGAGAAGCCCCCCGAGTTGGTAAAGAAGCCGGCGACGATGACGTTCCGGCTCTTCGCGAGGTCGATCGACTTGCCCGCCAGATCCGCCCGCCGCTCCGGCGGCAGGTCCATCGTTTCCTGGGAAAAGCCGGCGATCTCGGCGTAGCTCTGCGGGGAAAACAGCGGCATGTGCTCCGGGTCCTCGGGCGCGAAGCGCGCCGTCTCCTCCGCCTGGCGCACGCACCGCTCGATCGCCGCGTCGTCGAACTGGTTGACCGAGGCGGAGCCGGATCGCTTGCCGAAGGAGGAGCGCACCGTGAGCGTCACGTCCTCGGTGTCGCCCGAGGTGGTGACCTCGTTGCGAGCGAAGCGGATGTTCGCTTCCCGGCCGCCGTTGACCGACACGGAGCACTCGTCTGCCCTGGACAGCTTCAGGACCCGGTCGACGAGCTCTTTTGCCTCTTGCCGTGCGAGGCTCACACCGACCTCGCCGTGTTCAAGACGTTGATCTTCCGGAAGCGCGCCGGGGCGCAGCCGTGCGAGACGGCGTTGGACTGGCCGGGCTCTCCCTTCCCGTCGAAGAAGGAGCCGCCGAGATCGTAACCCTCCGAGCAGATTCGGTCGCAGGCGCCCCAGAAGTCGGTCGTGATCGCCTGGTAGGCCACGTCCTCGAGCATCCCTACGATCCTGCCGTCTTTGATCTCCCAGAAGAGCTCGCCCGAGAACTGGAAGTTGTAGCGCTGCTGGTCGATCGAGTAGGAGGCGTTGCCCTCGATGAAGATGCCCTCCCTGGTGTCGGCGATCAGCTCCTCGAGGGTCAGATTCTCCTTGCCGGGACGAAGCGAGACGTTGGGCATCCGCTGGAAGGGCACCGAGGACCAGGAGTCGGCGTAGGCGCAGCCGTCGGAGCGGTCCTGGCCGATCCAGGCCGCCTGCTCGCGCGTGGTCTGGTAATCGACGAAGACACCCTCCTTGACCAGGTCCCACTCGCCGGCCGGCACGCCGTCGTCGTCGTAGCCGCAAGTGGCGAGGGCGTTTCTCTGCGTGCGGTCGGCGACGAAGTTGACAACGGGCGAGCCGAACCGGAGCTTGCCCAGCTTGTCGGTCGTCAGAAACGAGGTCCCGGCGTAGTTGGCCTCGTAGCCCAGGGCCCGGTCGAGCTCGGTGGGATGGCCGACCGACTCGTGGATCGTGAGCCAAAGGTTCGAAGGGGCAAGGATGAGGTCGTACTTTCCGGGGGTGACGCTCTTTGCGGCGAGCTTCTGGACCGCCTGCTCCGCGGCCCTGCCCGCCTCCTCCATCCAGGGCCACCGCTCGGTATACTCGTAGCCCGAGCCTGTCGGCTCGGCGAGCGAAGAGCGCGTGCGAAACTTCCCGGCCTGCTGATCGACCGCGGTCACCGTGAAGGCGGGCATCACGCGGACGATGACCTGCTCGATCTCGGAGCCCTCGGTCGAGAGGAAGAGCTTCTCCTCCTTGGCGAAGTTCATCGAGGAGCTGCAGAAGGCCGCGCCCTTGACCTTCAGCGCCTCGGCGTTGATCGCAAGCAGCAGATCGACCTTAGGCTCCATCGGGATCTTGAAGGGGTCCTTCGAGATCGGGGTCTGCCAGGTGTCCTTGTAGGCCTTCACGGGAGCGAGCGCCACCGGCTTTGCCTGAGCGACGCGGTTCGCCTTCGCGATCGCGACCGCGCGCGCGGCGACCCGGTCCACCTCATCCGCCTCGACCCGGCTCGAGGCCGCAAAGCCCCAGGTCCCGTCCACCAGGACCCGCACCCCGATGCCGAAGGACTCGGAGTTGGAGACGTTCATCACCCTCTTCTCGCGGGTCGAGATCGACTGGCGCAGGAACCGCGCGATGCGGGCGTCGGCGTAGGAGGCGCCCCGGCTCTTCGCCGTGTCGAGCGCCCGCCGCCCCAGGTCACGCATGGAGCGTCTCCGGAAGCCCCAAAACGTACCGGTCCCGCTCCGCCGCCGGCGTGCGCAGGCGAAAGGCGAGATCCCGGGCTTCCTCGAAAGAGCGCCCCTTCAAGCCCGGCTCCGCCGCAGCCGAGAGGTACGGGTCACCGTGGAGATAGGCGGGCCAGTCGTAGGGGAGAAGCCTCGAGGGTGAAGGAGCGTCCGGCGGCGGCAGCGAGGAAGCGGCCACCGCAATGCCGGCGGAAGCCAGGAAGTCGCGGCGGGTCCAGTTCATGCGTCGAGGGAGCCTACCAGACTCATTCAGACTCAAAGAGGAGGACCATGTCCCCGCTCTCGAGCCTCGGGGATCTCCCGGCTGCTCGAGCTGGTACGCGCTTTCCACCACCGCCAGATCGCGGCGGCGAAGATGAGGTTGAGCGCCAGCCCGAGGATTCCGACCTCGGGACCATGAATCGCCGTGTCCTTGATGCCGAGCGCGCCGATCCTGGTACCGAACCCGAAGAACACGTAAGCGCCGCCGTTCCACACTCCATGGCTCAGGCTGGCGACGACCACCGAGCCGGAGATCGAGCGCAGCAAGCCCCAGACCGCGCCCATGACCGCTGCGTTGACCAGGAAAACGGGGATCTGGGTCACAGGCAGGGCAAAGCCGTTACTGAGCGTGACCGCCGACACGTGCCACAGCGAGAACGCGATGCTGCTCCAGACGACTATCCGGCCTCGATTCTCGCCTGCGCGCTCGAGCGCGGCGAAGAGCCAGCCTCGGAAGAACCCTTCCTCGGTGAGGATCGCGGCGAGGAACGTCGAAACGGCGACGAGCGCAAAGTTGAGCCACGCTTTCTCCCAGTTGGTCTGCGAGGTATCAACGGCTCCGGCCACCGCCGAGACCAGTCCGGCCGCTCCGAGAACAGCCACCGGGTATAGCGCGGCCAGGCAGTAGTGGCGCCACTGTCCCCACACGAATCCCATGCTCTGACGCGCTAGCCGCTCGAGATACCAGAAGAGGCACGTCAATGGAAAAAGCGGCAGGGCGCTGAGTGCAGAAAGCCCGCCGGCGTCCATGGCCGTCGTGACGGCAATCGCCAGGAGCACACCCAGGATCGGTCGCCTCAGAGCTGGCTCCATCGTTCACTCTCCCGTCTCCGACCCGACGGTCGCGACGACCGGCATCGATCATGCCAGCGGTCATCCCTCAGTCGGCGTATTACGGACACCCGACGGTTTCGTTACAGACTCTCTGGCCAGGCCGTGAGAGGCAGGAGGCGCCCGTCGGGCCCGCTAACCCCCTTTCCGTGTTAGAATTACGGAATACATCGATGAAATTCAGCGGTGTTCTCCGACACAGCTTTTCGACGGCCGAGGTGGCGCGGCTGACGGGGCTGTCGCCCCGGCAGCTCGACCACTGGGACCGGCTGGGCTTTTTGCGCCCCTCGCTCGAGCGCGCCTCGGGGTAC
>JBOGJK010000817.1:0-2888 GCA_050745345.1 Thermoanaerobaculia bacterium | reverse complement strand
CCGCGGAGGGGCGCCCCTTCCGCGGCCTGCTCTACGCGGGACTGATGCTGACGGAGTCGGGCCCGCGGGTGCTCGAGTTCAACGCGCGGTTCGGCGACCCGGAGACCGAGGTGATCGTGCCGCGCATCAAGTCCGACCTGGCGGTCCTGCTTTCGGCTGCCGTCCGCGGGGACCTGGAGAAGTACTCACCGGTCGAGGTGAAACCGGAAGTGTGCGTCGGGGTCGTGCTGTGCGCCGCAGGCTACCCGGGTCCCCACGAGAAGGGAAAGCCCATCACCGGAGTCAACGACGCGGCCCGCACGCCAGGGGTCCAGATCTTCCACGCCGGCACCGCGCGCGAAGGGGATCGCCTGATCACGGCGGGAGGGCGCGTCCTGGTCGTGACCGCCACGGCGCCGGCGACCTCCGAGGCGGCCTCCCTCGCCTATCAGGCCTCCGACCGGATCGAGTTCGAGGGCAAGCACCTGCGGCGCGACATCGGCGCCCACGGGCTGCGAATGAGCCGGATGTAGGCGCGGTCGGGTCTGTGACGTTGTGTCCTCCTCGAGAAGATCGCGCGATCAGAGCCCCGACCCCTTTCAGAATCCGCAGGTGTAGGGATTGTCCGCGCACCGGAAGTCGAAGTAGGAGCCGTCGGTCGCGTCGTTGTCGATGACGACCGCGAACCCCTCGATCGTGGGTGAGCTGACGGTCGGGCTCCGCACATCCGCAAAAGCGATGACCGAGGATATGTTGGCGGGGATCTGGGCCAGACTGAAGACGTTCCCGGCGAGCCGCACCTCTCCGGGCAGCAGCCCGTCGAACGTGATCGCGTTGCCGACACGGGACCCGTTGGTCGGGCTGCCCTCCGTCACGTCGTAGAACGTGACGTCGACCGTGACCCTGCGGTCGCCGGAGCCCCCAACGATGTCGGTGTTCCGAATGCCGATGTTCGTGCGCTGCGAGCCCTGAGGGTTGTTCGCGAGGGCGGCGGGGGTCGTGTCGCGGATCGTGCCGGCGAGTGTCTGGTGCGCCGACTCGAAGAAGAGGGAAGCGGAGAAGGCGTAGCCGATGGTCCCCTGGCTCGGGTCCGTCTCGACCACCCGGTTGTAGAGCCGCGCCAGGGCCGTGCCCTCCCACCCGTTGGCCGAGGGCAGGTTGTTGAAGGTCATCAGGAGCGTGCCGACGGAGCCGTTGACGGCCTGGGGCACGAGAAGCCCCTGCTGGTCGAGGTACTGGACGATGTCATCCGTGTGGAAGTTGTCCAGGGCGGCGAAAGCGATGGTCAACGGCGTCGTGCGGAAGAAGCCGCCGGCCGCGCAGGCCGTGCAGGTGTAGGAGTACTGGATCTGCGCGGTGACACCGCCGTTGGTGGTGTTGTTGGCGATGTCGACCGCCGTTCGGAAGAAGGCCGTGCCCTGAAGCCGCGCGACCTGGGGCAGCTCCACCGAGTAGGCGGCGGCCCGCGCGCCCGTCTGGAGCGTCCCGATGCCGGGGCTTTCTGCGACCCGAGCCCGGCTCGGAACGCCGGTCTGTCGCAGGACGACGCTGTCGCGAGGCACGGGCGCGGCCTCCGACTCCGCGGCGGCTCGCGCCGGAGCCAGGAGGGCGAGAACCAGGGGGGGCAGCAGTCTTCCGGTCTTCATCGGGTCGTTCTCCTCTTTGCCGGTCTTCGTCGTCTCGGGTGTCCTCAGGCTGTGCAGGCAGTGTGCCATGTTCGCAAACTCCGGTCCAGCGTTCCGGAGGTCCCCGGCGGCCGCCCCTTCGGCCATCCGCGCGTCACGGCACAGGGACGAAGTGTCCTCCCGGGTGGCCGGCGCGGGTCGCGACGAGGACACCGTCTGGACTGGCCACGCGAGCCCCGCAGCCGTGAGCGCCGTTGCGCTCCGGAGATCCGGGGGACAGACGGCCCGGGGGACGCGGTGTACGCCTACTCGAGCAGCGCCAGAACCTCCCGCTCGAAGTCGGCGTAGCTCTGCTGGCCGGAGAGGACCTTCGACTTGCTCCCGTCGCGGCCGTAGAGGACGCTGAAGGGGAGCTCCCCTGCCCAGGAACGGTCCACGGCGTCGATGAAGTCCTGATCGTCGCCACCCGACTTCTTCCGGTAGTTCGGGAAGGAGGGGCGCTGGGCAGCGAGGAACTTCTCGACGGCGCGCCTCTGCGAGGCGAGGTCGGTCGAGATGCCCAAGACGCGCAGGCCTCGGGCGGCGTAAGCCTCCTGGAGTCGCGAGAGAGACGGAAACTCCTCCCGACAGGGCTCGCACCAGGTGGCCCAGAAGTTGAGCAGGACGACGCGCCCCTTCTCCTGCGCGAGGCGCCGCCTGAGCCCCGCCGCGTCGAGCTCCCCCGCCAGCCGCGAGTCCCCTCCGGCACCCACCGTTGCCGCCAGAAAGAGAAGAAGGGAGGCGACCGCCCCCCTTCTCTTAGCGGGGCCGGTCCAATACCGTCGGATCGCTGTCATCTCTCGGCTGCCCGGCCACGGGAGAGAGTTTCAAGAGCATCGCGGCGAGGTGAGTCGCGAGGTCACACCCGCTTGATCGTGCATCCAAACGCCTTGGTCTCCGCCTGCTGGATCGGCTTGTTGGCAAGCAGGGCGTCGAGGGCGTTCTTCAGGTCCGGCGAGGTGACCCGGGAAGGCTCCTCGTAGTTCTCGTCAATCCGGCCGTGGTAGACGAGCTTTCCGCTCGGGTCCACCACGTAGACCTCCGGCGTGCGCCCGGCGCCGTAGAGGTCGGCCACCTTGTTGCCCGGGTCCTTGGCGATCGGAAACGTGTGCCCGTTCTTCTTCGCGTGCGCGGTGACCTCGTCGGCCGGCTCGGTCTTGTTGCTGTTGATGCCGACGAAGAGAACCCCCTGCTTCCCGTACGCCGCGGCCATCTCCCGCATCCGGTCGTTGTAGGCGTTCGAGT
>JBOGJK010000816.1:0-6808 GCA_050745345.1 Thermoanaerobaculia bacterium | reverse complement strand
GAGTACGCCAAGGACAAGGTCATGATGGGTCCGGAGCGCAAGTCCATGATCATGACCGAGCAGGAGAAGCGAAACACCGCCTACCACGAGGGGGGGCACGCGCTGGTGGCCGCGATGCTTCCGGACGCGGACCCGCTCCACAAGGTCACGATCATCCCGCGGGGGCGGGCGCTGGGCCAGACGATGCAGCTTCCGGTCGAGGACAAGTACTCGCACACGAAGGAGTACCTGGAATCGACGATCACGGTCATGATGGGCGGGCGCATCGCGGAGGAGAGGTTCCTCGGCCACATGACGACCGGCGCCGGCAACGACATCGAGAAGGCCACCGACCTCGCGCGCAAGATGGTGTGCGAGTGGGGCATGAGCGAGATGGGGCCGCTGACCTTCGGCAAGGTCGAGGGGGAGATCTTCCTCGGCCGCGACTTCGGCCGCACGCAGGACTACTCCGAGTCGACGGCGAACCAGATCGACGCCGAGGTGAAGCGCATCGTCACCCACGCCTACGAGCGTGCGAAGAAGATCATCTCGGAAAACGAGAAGGCGATGCACCGGCTGGCGAGGACGCTGCTCGAGAAGGAGGTCCTGGACGGCGAGGAGGTCCTGCAAATCATCGCCGAGGAGACCGGCATCGACGTCGCGAAGCTGCGCAAGGCTGGCCCGCCCAAGCCTCCCCTCGTCACGCCGCCCGGCGCGCCGGAGGTGGCCGGCGGCAAGGTGGGCCCCCTCGTCCCCGAGCCCGCCTAGAGCAGCGATCGGCTATCGGCTTTTCGCTTTCCGCCGGGTTCGGGGCCTTCGGAAGCCGACAGCGGATGGCGGATCGCTGATAGCGTCTCCCCGTGGCTTTCCTCGAAACCTTCCTGAAGGAGTTCGACGGCGAGATGGAGGCGACGCGCCGCCTGCTCGCCCGCCTGCCGGCGGACCGCCTCGGCTGGAAGCCCCACGCGAAATCGAGGACCCTCGGGCAGCTCGCGACCCACGTCGCGGAGCTGCCGCGCTGGGGCCTGCGCATCGAGGCGACCGAGTGGGCCGTCGGCAGCGAGAAGGCCCCGCCGATGGCGACACCGGAAGAGTTTCTCGCGCGCTTCGACGAGAACGTGCGGGTCAGCCGCGCGGCGATTGCCGGAAAGTCGCCGGAGGAGCTCGCGGAGGAGCTCACCGTGACGCGCGAGGGGAAGACCTTCTTCAAGCTGAGGAAGCGCTCGATCCTGCGCCGCGTGCTCTTGAACCACCTGATCCATCACCGGGGCCAGCTGACCGTCTACCTTCGCCAGAACGACGTGCCCCTGCCCCCCCTCTACGGACCCACGGCGGACGAGCCGATGTAGCCGGAGCGCGTTCCGCTAAACTGCGTCTGTGGCGACAGTTGCGGACCTGGTCTTGCCCGCTCCCAGCCGCGAGTCTCTGGCCGAAATCATCTCCTGGGACGGCTTGCGCCCGGCCTCGTTTGCCGCGGCAGACTTCCCGGTGGACGTGGTGCGGTTCCAGCGCTCTGTCTCCCCTCCTGTCGTCGTTTCCCGCGCCCGCCGCGCGGAAACCCTCAAGGCGCTGCCGGCCACGCTGCGGGATCGCGCGAAGGCCGCCCTCGAGCGCGCCGAGCGCCCGGCGGCTCGACTCGCTCTGGCGCGTGGAGGCGCGCTCGACCTCTCGGCTGGGCCCGTCGTGATGGGTGTGGTCAACGTAACGCCCGACTCCTTCTCCGACGGAGGGCTGTACTTCGATCGCGACCGGGCGGTCGAGCGGGCGCTCCGCCTCTTCGAGGAAGGAGCCGCAATCGTGGACGTGGGCGGGGAGTCCACCCGGCCGGCGACCTACGGCGAGACGGCGGAGGTCACCCTGGAGGAGGAGCTCGATCGCGTCGTTCCGGTCATCGCCGGCATCCGAAGCCGGACGGGAGCGCCCCTCTCCGTCGACACGCGCAGGGCCGGGGTCGCCCGCGCGGCGCTCGAGGCGGGGGCCGACGCCGTCAACGATGTCTCCGCCCTGCGGCACGACCCCCGGATGGCCGCCGCCGTCGCTGCGGCGCAGGCGGGGCTGATTTTGATGCACATGAAGGGGGACGACCCGCGGAGGATGCAGGAAGACGTCCGCTACGCGCATCCGATCGCCGACATCGCGGAGGCGCTCGCCCACTCGGCGGACACCGCACTCGAAGCGGGGCTGACCGCCGACCGGATCGCGGTAGACCCGGGCCTGGGCTTCGGGAAGAGCCCCGAAGGCAACCTGCTGCTGCTGCGGCATCTGGCAGCCCTGCGCTCGCTCGGTTTCCCCGTCGCCGTCGGGGCCTCGCGAAAGGCCTTCGTGCGGCGCTTCTCGGGGGTGGCCGAAGACTCTTCGGCGGCCGACCGCTTGCCGGGCTCGCTCGCGGCGGTCGCGGCAGCGGCGGCGGGGGGCGCCGCGATCGTGCGTGTTCACGACGTGGCCGAGACGGCGCGTTTCCTGCGGATGGCTCGCGCGATCGGCGCTCCGGCGGGTGAACCGGCGGCGGCTCTCCGATGATCGAGCGATTGACCGGCCCGCTGGGCGAGCTCTCCCGCCTCTCCTTCACCTGGCGGGACGCGGTCGACATCCTGGCGGTGGCGCTGATCGCCTACATCCTGCTGCGGCTGATCCGCGGGACCCGCGCGGTGCAGATGGTGCTGGGCCTGCTGATCGTCTTCCTCGTCTACCGGCTGGCCGTCTCGCTGCAGCTGACGGCGCTGCGCGAGGTCTTGAAGAGCCTCATCTTCTATCTGCCCTTCGGCATCATTGTGCTGTTCGCGCAGGAGCTGCGCCGGGCGCTCGCGACCTTCGGCCGTACACCGCTCTGGTTTTCCTCCTACCACGCGGAGGAAATGATCTCGGACATCGTGCTGGCGACGACCTCCCTATCCACCCGGCGCGTCGGGGCGCTGATCGTCATCGAGCGGCAGGAGGGTTTGAAGACCTACATCGAAAACGGCGTACGTCTCGACTCGGCCGTTTCGTATGATCTGCTCGTGACGCTGTTCGCGCCGGGCACGCCGCTCCACGACGGCGCCGTGATCATCTCGGGCGAACGGATCGCGGCCGCCGCCTGTTTTCTCCCCCTCTCCCTGAAGGAAGGGCTCTCCAAGCGGTTCGGCACGCGCCACCGGGCCGCCATCGGCATCACCGAGGAGACCGACGCTCTGGCGATCGTCGTGTCGGAGGAGCGCGGCACGATCTCGCTCGCGCGAGACGGCGACCTGCTGGACGAGCTCGACGCGAAATCGCTGCGAGACCGGCTCCTGCGCGAGCTCGCGGCGGGCGCCTAGCAGGTTGCTGAGAAAGGGTGTGGGATGGCGCGGGGTCAGATGCAAGGAAGCGCGACGACGGCGATGCGTGAGCATCGTCGAGGAGCGATGAGGTGTCTCACGGGGCGCTCGACGCGCCCGACGAGAGCCGAGAGTCTGCTCGGCTCAAGACAGGAGGGTTGATGCTCGGCTTCTGGCTAGAGACTCCTGGCCGCCGTTCGCGAAGCGAACGCCCGCGGCCCCGCCCCGGACACGACGCCCGCATCCCTTTTTCAGCAGCCTGCTAGGCCGCAGGCCCGAGACCCCGATGCCGCTCCCCCGCTTTCTCGTCCGCAACCTCGGGTCGAAGCTGCTGGCGCTTGCGATCGCCGTCGCCGTCTGGTTTTCTCTCTCCGGAGAGCGGCGCGAACGGACCTCCGAGCGCAGTTACCATATACCCCTGTCCATCGTGAACATTCCGCCGCGCTCGCTGATCGCCTCGCCGATGCCGGCCTCCGTGGACGTGCGCCTGCGGGGGCCCTTCACGGCGCTGCGCCAGCTCGAGCCGGAGAAGCTCGAAGCGGTGATGGACCTGTCGGACGCGCAAGTGGGCGAGCGCGTCTACCGCCTCACGCCGGAGGACGTGAACGTCCCTCCGGACGTCGAAGTGATCGCCCTCGCTCCCCAGGAAATCCGCTTTCTGCTCGACACCGGCGCGGAGAGAGAGATCCCGATCGCGCCGGTCGTGACGGGGGAGCCGGCCGCGGGGATGCGGGTCGCGCAGGTGCGCGCCGATCCCGCCCTGGCGCGCGTCGCCGGCCCCGCCGGCGCGCTTTCCCGGATGACCTCGATCGCGACCGTGCCGGTCTCCGTGGCCGGGCGCGAGAAGAGCTTCTCGACGCCGGCGGCGGTGCTGGCGGCCGGGCCGGGACTGCGCGTGCGCGAGCGGCAGGTCGTGACGGTCACCGTCGCCCTCGAGCCGCAGCCTCCGCCGCCGCCCACGCCGGGCCCTGCGCGCCGGAGACGCTCCTCGTGAGGCTCTTCGGAACCGACGGGCTGCGCGGCCGGGCGGGAGTGTTTCCGCTCGACCCCGCCTCGCTCCGGCGAATCGGTCGGGAGCTCGGCCGGCGCGTCGCCGCGGCCGGGCGGCCGCCGGTCGTCCTGGGCGGCGACACCCGCGAGTCGACGCGCGAGATGATCGGCCAGCTGGCGTCCGGCCTCTTCGAGAGCGGCTGCGGGGTCGCCTCGGCGGGCGTCATGACGACCCCCGGCGTCGCCGAGCTGGTGCTCGCCTGCCGCGCCGGAGCGGGCGTCTCGGTCTCCGCCTCGCACAACCCGTTCGAGGACAACGGGGTCAAGATCTTCGGGCCCGACGGCCGCAAGTGGCCCGACGCCGAGGAGCAGTCGCTCGAGGAGATCCTGCTCGCCGCGCGCGACGCGGTGGCCGACGCCCCTGTCGCCGACGACGGCCACGGCGGGGCTCCGCCTCCCGACCCGAGCCTGACGGAGATGTACCTGGCGCGGCTCGCGGCGTACATGCCGGCGCACCTTGAGGGACTGGCGATCGTAGTGGACGCCGGCAATGGCGCGGCCTTCGACCTCGGGCCGCGAGCGCTGGTGCGGGCGGGCGCGCGCGTGATGGCGATGTCTGTCGAGCCGGACGGCCGCAACATCAATCACGGCTGCGGGGCCCTCCACCCGGACGGGATGGCGCGGCGCACCCGGGAGAGCAGCGCCGCGATGGGCGTCGCGCTCGACGGGGACGCCGACCGCTCCATCTTCGCCGACGAGTCAGGGCGCATTCTGGACGGCGACGACGTGCTGTGGATCGTGGCGCGCGAATGGAAGCGGCAGGGGCGGCTCGCCCCGGGCGGTGTGGTCGGCACGGTCATGTCCAACTTCGGCCTGGAGGCCGCGCTGGCCCGCGAGGGGATCCCTTTTGCCCGGGCGGCCGTGGGAGACCGCAACGTCGCGCGCCTGATGGAGGAGACCGGGGCCTCGCTCGGCGGCGAGACCTCCGGACACATCCTGCTCTCGCTTTCCCCGGCGGGCGACGGCATCCTGACCTGCCTGACGGTCGCGCGTCTCCTCTCGGAGAACGGCGGCAGGCTTTCGCAGCTCGCGACCCTCGAGAAGGTGCCGCAGGCCCTGCGCAACGTGCGGGCCGCGCGGCGCGTTCCCCTCGAGGAGGTCCCGGCAATCCGCGAGGCGACGCGCCGGGCCGAGGAGGCGCTCGACGGCCGTGGACGCGTGTTCCTGCGCTATTCGGGGACCGAGCCGCTGCTGCGCATCCTGGTCGAGGGGATCGACGAGAAGGAAGTGCTCTCGGTCGCCGAGGAGCTCGAATCGGTGGCCCGCCGCGAGCTGCCGCATTGAGCCGGGGGCCGGGGCCGCCGATCCGAGCGGTCTCCGCCGTCCTCTTCGACGCGGGGGGCACCCTGATCCACGTGGACGGAGAGCGCGTCTGCGCGGCGGCGGGGCTGCCGTGGGAGGAGGCTTCCTTCGACGCCGCCGAGAACGCCGCCGTCGCCGCGGTGCAGCGCCGGGTCCAATCGAACCCCGCCTCGACCGACGCCGAGCGTTTGCCCCTCTTTCTCGAAACGCTCCTGGCCGGACTGGGTGTCCCGCCGGAAAAGCGCCGCGGGTCAGCCGGCGCGGTCATCGCCGAGCACCGGCGGTCGAACCTCTGGTCGCGCGCGCACCCGGATGCTCCCGCGGCGCTCTCGACCCTCTCGAAGCGCGGCTACCGTCTCGGCGTGATCTCGAACGCGGACGGCCGGGTGCGGGGACTTCTCGCGCGGGCGGGGCTCTCCGCGTACTTCGAGCTCGTGCTCGACTCCTCCGAGGTCGGCTTCGAGAAGCCCGATCCCCGCATCTTCCTCGCGGCGACAGAACGCCTGGGACTGCCGCCGTCAGCCTGCGCCTACGTGGGCGACATCTATGAGATCGACTTCCTCGGCGCGCGCGGCGCCGGGCTCGAGGCGGTCCTGATCGGCTCCGGTGCGGCGCCCGAGGGTGTGGCCCGCGTCCCGAGCCTCACGGAGCTGCTCGGCGTCTTCCCCGGGAAGGCGTAGAAGGGTCTGCCTCTCCCGAAGGGAGGGGGAAAAGCACCTACCGCTCGAGGTCCGGGATCACCCCTCCCGCGGTGTTGGGCTCCTGGAAGACGAGCGCCGTGCCGGCGACCGGCAACAGGACGGTGTGGTTGCGGTCGGCGAAGTCGAGCCAGATCTCGTAGTAGCCGTGCGGGGAAACGGCCATCAGACGGCCCGGCTTGTTCTTCAACTCCAGCGTCGGACAGAAGACGATCACGCGCGCGGGCAGGTCCAAATGCGCCTCCTTGCGACTGCAGGAATTGAACCACGAATGACCCGGAGCCGGTAGACTCCAAACCGTCTACCGTCTACCGTCTCCCGTCTCCCCTCTTCCGTCTCGCGTCTACCGTCTCCCGTCTACCGTCTACCGTCTCCCGACCCTCGATCAGGTCTTGCATTTCCTGCCAGGTCAGAACGCGCACTCCCAGCGCTCGCGCCCGATCGAGCTTCGAGCCGACGGCCTCGCCCGCGACCACGTAGTCC
>JBOGJK010000815.1:0-3173 GCA_050745345.1 Thermoanaerobaculia bacterium | reverse complement strand
AGCGTGATCTCCGCCCGCCGCTGGCGGAACGTGAAGTAGCCGCTGCCCTTCGGGTTCGTGTCGATGAACGGGATCGCCATCAGCCCGACGATGATCAGCGACGGCAGCACGACACCCGCCAGCCACGGATCGAAATAGACGAGCATCTCCTGGAGCCCCAGGAAGGACCAGGGCGCCTTGGCGGGGTTGGGCGAGTCGGTCGGGTTGGCCGGCTCCTCGAGCGGGGCCTTGAGGACAATCGACCAGACGATCATGACGGCCGTCACGACGACGAGGCAGATCAGCTCGACGTAGACGAGATCCGGCCAGGAGAAGACCTTCTGCTGCGAGTCTTTCCCTTCGATCGTCGGCAGCCCCGCGGCGATCCGCCGGTCGTTCTCGTAGGCCTGGCTCATCGCGAACCAGAAGAAGAAGCCGACCAGGAAGATCATGCCGACGATCGGCACGTTGTCGGGCAACGTCGCGACCTTGTTGAAGTTCGGGTCCAGATACGAGACGCCGATCCCGCCGCCCACCAGGGCGAGCAGGACGATCCCCCCCTTCTTCGTCCAGAGGGGCCGCCAGTGAATCGCCAGAAGCAACCCCACCAGCATCACCGTGACGAGGTATTGCGGCGCCGAAAGGAAATTGACGACAGACTTGAGGAAGGTGATCACGGTGTGGTCAGTCGGCGAAGGTTTCGCGCACCACGGTCCAATCGCCCTACACCGGCCCGGAGATGCCGCCGTCCTTGCGCACGCGCCAGAAGTGGACGGCCATCAAGAAAGCCGCCACGAGCGGGATCCCGACGCAGTGCAGCACATAGAAGCGCAGGAGCGCGCCGGCGCCGACGAAGCGGCCGCCGAGCAGGCCGAAGCGGGCGTCGTTGGTCGAGGTGACGAGCGGGATGTCGCCGATCTTGAGTAACCCGGTCCCGGGCCCCTGGATTCCGATAAAGGGAGTCGCGGAGGCCATGTTGGAGCCGACCGTGATGGCCCAGATCGCGAGCTGGTCCCACGGCAGGAGATACCCCGTGAAGGAGAGCAGCAGTGTCAGCACCAGGAGGATGACGCCGATGATCCAGTTGAACTCCCGCGGGGGCTTGTAGGAGCCGGTCATGAACACGCGAAACATGTGGATCCAGACGGTGATCACCATCGCGTGCGCGCCCCAGCGATGCACCTCGCGCATGATCCCGAAGGGCACCTGCTCGCGCAGGTCGAGGATGTCCACGAAGGCGTACTCGACCGTCGGCCGGTAGTAGAACATCAGCAGGAGGCCCGTGAAGGTCAGCACCAGGAAGAGGAAGAAGGTGATGCCGCCGGCGCACCAGGTGTAGCGCATCTTGACGCCCGACTTGCGCGTCTTGACCGGGTGCAGGTGCAGCACGACGTTGCCGAGCATCGCGAGCACGCGCTTGCGGTTGGTGTCGGGGATGCCGACGCGGAAAACCGATTTCCAGAGCTGACTCGAGACGATTGCTTGCTGTAACTGACGCCAGCGAGATTCCAAATCGGCCTCCGGTCAGGGTTGCGGGACTCGGGGGAGGGACGTCACGTGAGCTTGACGAAGGACTTGGGGTCCAACCACTGCCCCCGCTCGTAGAGGTAGCGCGTCGCCTTGTCGACGACGATCTGGCCGTCCTCCGAGGCGATTGTGATCTCGGCGCGCTCGAGAGGGCGCGGGGCGGGCCCCTCGAAGTTGATGCCGGAGACGTAGTAGCCCGAACCGTGGCACGGGCACTTGAACTTGTTCTGGGCCGGCAGCCAGTTGGGCGTGCACCCCAGGTGCACGCACACGGCGACAAGCGCGTAGATCGAGTCGGTATTGCGGACGACCCAAACGCCGAACTTCTCCTTCCAGCGTTCGTCCACGCCCGGCACGTAGGTCGAGGGATCCCCTGCCTTGAAGCGGGTCGGGGGCTCGAACAGGACGTTCGGGAAGAGAAACCGCACGGTGGCCGTGAGCCCCGCGGCCGTGGCCGCGGCGAAACCGACCCAGGCCGCCGCCATCCACTTCAGGGTGGAGCGCCGCGTCACCCCGTCGGCGGTGACGTCGGCCTCGGGACTCGGCTCGATCTGGCGCTCCGGTGTCGACATCCTGGGATCCTCAGCCTATCAAAAGCTTCCCGCGCCGCTCAAGGTTCGAGACGCCCGCCCGCGTCGCGGCGATCGCCTCGCGGGCCGCGGCGCGCACGCGCAGGTTCGGATCCTCGCGCGAGACCTTCTCCAGCAGCAGCAGGCTTCCCTCGTCGCGCAGAAGCGCCAGGGCCTTCAGCGCCCCGATCATGGCCGTCTCGGCTTGATCGCCCGAGAGCGCCGCCTGCCGCGCCAGCGCCTCGCGGTCGATCATCGACCGGAGGACCGGCAGACCCGACGGGTCGGAGAGCGACGCCAGCGCGATCGCGGAGTTCCAGCGCACGTCGGCCACCGAGTCCCCGAGCAGGACCCGCAGGCGCGGCGCCGCGGCGCGGTCGGAAAGCTGCCCCAGCACGTACGCGGCCATCTTTCGCATGCCGGCGTCCTCCGAGAACGACGCCTCGGTGACCGCCGCCAGGGCCCGCGGGTCGCCCAGCTTTCCCAGCGCCCAGACCGCGTAGAGGCGCGTGTCGGCATCCGGATCCTCCGTCGAGGTCACCAGCGCGTCCACGGCCTGCCGGTCGCCGAGCTTTCCCAAAACCAGCGCCAGGTACCGGCGCACCGGTACGTCCTCGGGGCGGGAGGCGGACAGGGACGCGAAGATCCGCAGCGTCTCACCCGCGAGCGCCGCCCTCTCGGCCGGGTCCAGGTTCTGGAGCGACCGCGACAGCTCGAAGGCCGCCTGCCAGCGGCGGTTGGCGCTTCCGCCGCGGACTTCCTGCAGGTAGTCGGCCGGGCTCCGGCGCTCGAAGGTCATCCGAGAGAAGACCCAGAAGATGCCGACGGCGGTCGCGACGACGAGCAGCGGCAGCAGGAAGAATCGCGTCGCCGTGCCGCGGCCGTCCCCCGCGGCCTCCGCGCCGGAGGAGGCCTCCTGCCCGGGCGGAATCTCTTCAGTCACAGGACGGGAAGGTATCTCTTGGCCTGCGTGATCGGGTTGGGAACGAAGATGGCGTCCTTCTCGCACACGGTCTCGCAGAGCCGGCAGGAGACGCACGGGCCCGCGTCCACTTCGGCGATCTTGTGGAAGGTCTCCTGGAGCGGGTCGTCGATCAG
>JBOGJK010000814.1:0-2800 GCA_050745345.1 Thermoanaerobaculia bacterium | reverse complement strand
GAGCTACACCCCTCAGGTCCCTCCGAACCCGACCGTCACCTTCCCCTTCTCGACGATGACGGGGACCTCGCGCCCTCCCGACAGGCGGATCATTCGCGAAAGCTCTTCCGCGTTCTGCTTGACGTTGATGTAGATGAAAGGCACCTTCCGCTTCGCGTAGTCCTCACGGGCCGCGGTCGTATACGGTCAGGTGTCCTTGCCGAAGATCTCGACGCGCCGCTCGGCCATGGCGAGCCCTCCCGCGACGGATCTTAACCGCGACTATCTCCTGCGGGTGCTATGATTTTGACGCTCCGCATGCGCCTGCAGCCGTTTGGCCTCCTGCTGCTCGCCGCTGTCCCGTTCACCCCCGTGCCGAGCGGGAGCGTGTCGGGGCAGGTTGTTTTGGTCTCCAGCGGCGCCCAGCGGGGCGACGCCTCCAACGCGGTGGTATGGATCGAAGGCGCGCGGCGGCCCGGCGTCGCCTCCGGGCGCCCGCAGATGAGGAGCTACCAGAAGAAGTTCGCGCCGCGCGTCATGGCGGTGCCTAAGAGCGCCCCGGTCGATTTCCCGAATGTGGACCCGATCTATCACAACGTCTTCTCCGTCTCGGGCAGCAACCGGTTCGACCTCGGCCTCTACCGGAGCGGCGCCTCCAAGAGCAAGCAGTTCGACGAAGTCGGCCTGGTGCGCGTCTACTGCAACATCCACCCGCAGATGGTCGGTTTCGTCATGGTCCAGGACTCGGACTTCGCCGCCGTGGCGGGGCCGGACGGAAAGTTCCGCTTCGAGGGGGTGCCGGCCGGCGCCTGGACGCTCAAGGCCTGGCACGAGGAGGCCGCCGCCGAGGCGGCCACGGCCGTGACCGTGCGCCCGGGCGCGGAGGCGGCCGCGGCCTTGCGGCTGGACGTCTCCGGCTACAAGCCGCAGTCCCACAAGAACAAGTATGGAAAGGACTATCCTCCTCAGTCCGCCTCGGACGATGAGCGCTACTGAGTCTCTTTCCGCCGGAACGACGACCGCAGCCGGCCCTCCGATCCGGGTCGGGTTGAAGCTCCCGCCCCCGGAGCCGCCCAGGTTCTCCCTGGCCCTGAAGATCTTCCTCGCGGCGGCGGCGCTCATCCTGATCGCCGTCGGGGGCGCGATCGCGGTCTCCGCCTATCGGGCCCGAAAGGTCGCGGACGCCAAGATCGCCGCGGACCTCCGGAAGTCGGGGCCCGCCTGGGAGTCGTTCCAGCAGACGCGCTACGCCGCGCTCCAGCGCGCGCTCGCCGTGGTCGCGAACAACCCCGGGATCATCGCGCTCATGTCGACACCCGATTCGGCCACGGGGCTCCCGGACGCCAACACCGTGCGGGACACGCTTACGCAGGAGCAGGCCTCGAGCGCGCAGGCAGACTTCTTCGTGGCGCTCGACCCGCAGGGACGCGGGATCGCCCGGACGGACCGGCCGCTGCCCTACTCGGCCGACCTCTCCCGGGTTCCGACCGTCGCGGGGGCGCTCGAGGGCACGCAGACGGAGGGGATCTGGCTCTCGGGCGGGAAGCTCTACCATGTCGTCGGCACCCCGGTGCTCGAAGGGGGGGCGCGGGTCGCCGGCGTCATCGTCGCGGCCTTTCAGATCAACGACGACGTCGCGCGCAGCCTAAAGACGCTGACCAACGCCGAGGCGGTCTTCCTGGCGGAGAAGGCCCGAAGCGGCGAGGCCCCGAAGCTCGGGCTCGCCGCCTCGACGATGCAGGAGATGAGCGCCTCCGTTCTCGAGGCCGTGCGACTGCAGCCGGCGCTCGTCGCGGCCGTCTTCCGGGAGGGAAAGACCGTCGGCCCGCTGCCCCTCGAGCTTCCGGGCGACACGTATCTCGCCTATCTTCTGCCGATCCGCTCCTCGACCGACCAGCTCGTCGGGGCGGCGGTGGCCCTGCGCAGCCGCGCCAAGGAGCTGGCCCCCTTCCGCCAGATCCAGAACATCCAGGTCCTCGTCGGCCTCCTCGCGCTGGCCATCGCCTTCTTCCTCTCGTATCTCTTCTCGCGCCGCATCACGGGACCCGTCGGAAGGCTCGTGCGGGCGACCGAGGACGTGCGGGTCGGGAACCTCGAGTCCGTCGACCTGCCCGTCGAGTCGAAAGACGAGATCGGCATCCTGGCCCGCTCCTTCCGCGCGATGCTCGAGGAGCTCAAGGAGAAGGCAGCGCTCGAGAAGTACGTGGCCTCGCTGACGATGACCGTCGGAGAGGACGTCGGGACGGTCGCTCTGACCGCGGCCGGAAGACCCGTCCCGGAAGGGGGAGCGAAGAGCCCGGAGCCGCGCGTCGGCGAGCTCTTCGCGGGGCGCTACGAGATCCAGGCCGTGCTCGGCAAGGGGGGCATGGGAATCGTCTACCGCGCCCACGACCGGGACCTGGACGACCTGGTGGCGATCAAGACGCTGCGCAGCGACGCCGTCTCGGCCGACCCCACGCTGCTCGACCGGTTCAAGCAGGAGATTCGCCTCGCCCGGCGCATCACGCACCCCAACATCCTGCGCACGCACGACCTGGGCGAAGCGAACGGCTTGCGCTATCTCTCAATGGAGTACGTCAAGGGGATCACCCTGAAGCACCTGGTCGAATCGGACCAGATCCTGCCAACTCCGGTCGCGCTGCGCATCGCCAAGCAGATGTGCGCGGGGCTCGCCGCGGCGCACGAAGTGGGCGTGATCCATCGCGACATCAAGCCCCAGAACATCCTGATCGAGCCGACGGGCGGCTTGAAGATCATGGACTTCGGCATCGCGCGCCTCACGCAGGAGCGCGGCATGACGGCCACGGGCACGGTCGTGGGC
>JBOGJK010000813.1:0-3549 GCA_050745345.1 Thermoanaerobaculia bacterium | reverse complement strand
GTGGGGACCTGGTGGACGGGATCGCCACGAAGCGGCTGGGGCTGCTGCTGTCGCGGTACCCGGCCCCGATGCGCCGCCGGATGCTCGCCTGGAGCCGGTCGAAAGACCTCTGGAAACGACGCAGCGCCATCTTGTGCCAGATCGGCTTCAAGCGCGACACCGACACGAAGCTCCTATACGCCTGCATCGAACCGTCGCTCTCCTCCCGCGAGTTTTTCCTGCGCAAGGCGATCGGATGGGCGTTGCGCCAGTACGCCTGGATCAATCCGAAGGAAGTCGCGGGTTACGTGCGCAAGCAGCGGGCGGAGCTGTCGCCCCTCTCGCGCCGCGAAGCCCTGAAGAACGTCAGCTCCTCTCCCTCCGGGAGAGGGCGGGGGGGAGCGCGCTTCCGGAGCCGGAAATAATACACGAATACATGCCTGACCCCGTCAGAGGGCGCGGATGCGGACGCCGCCGCCGCTCGTGCGCAGGTAGAGCGGCGCGCCCCCTTTGCCGAGGCTGCCGCGCAGGGTGTGGCGGGAGGTCTCGCCGACCACGCGCACCGGGACTTCGGTCTTGACGTAGCTGCCCTGGGCGTCGACCTCGAAGCCCACCTCCGGGTCGATCGCCACCTCGATGCCGCCCCCCGAGGTCTCGAGCCTCCCGCCCCGAGCGTTCCCCTTCGTGAAGGACGCCTCGATGCCGCCGCCCGAGGTCTCGGCGTCCACGAAGCCGCCCGCTTCTCGGATGTGGATGCCGCCGCCGGAGCTCGAGGCGTGGATGTCCCCGGTCACGCGCTCGAGCTCGATCGAGCCGCCGCTGGTTTCGGCCGAGAGGTCGCCGTCGAGGTTCGATCCGTGGATGCCGCCCCCCGAGGTCTGGACGCGCATGCGCCCCTGGACGTCGGCAAGCTGGATCGAGCCTCCCGAGGTGTCGGCCTCGAGGGCCCCGACGAGGTCCCGCACCGTGATGCCGCCTCCCGAGGTGTCCAGTTTCGCGCCGGAGCGGAGGGCCGCGACCGAAATGCCCCCGCCCGACGTGTCGATGTCGAGGGCCGTCTCGGCCGGCACCTCGATCTCGTAGTGGAGGCGGCCGCTGTCCCCGAACCAGCCGGAGAAGAGGCGCTTGCGGCGGGCCGTCACGGTGACCGATCCCGCCGCCTCGTCGAACCGGAGGGTCAAGAGATCTTCCAGCTGCCTGCGGCTCGTGATGTCGAGCCGCACGTCCGGGGTGGCCTTCCCGGTCACGGTGACCGACCCCAGGTCGGTGTCGAGGCGGAAGTGGCCGCCGGGCGAGAGCTTCAGGACCTTCTCGAGACGCGACTCGGCCCGCAGTTCCAGGGCGGGCAGCAGCAACAGAGCGGCAACGACGGGCAGGCGCGAGAGTCCGGGTCTCATGGCGGTCCTCCTCCTGCCAGGTGAAACGCCAGCAGCTCGAAAAGGTTCTCTCCCTCCGTTTGCTCCCTCTCCCCCTGGGAGAGGGCCGGGGTGAGGGCGTTGCTCCCGCCTCCCTCCCCTTACGCCGCGACGGGCAGAGGCCGGCAGTCCGCGCAGGGGTGGAAGCCAGCGGCCAGGGCCTCCTGAGGCGAGGAGAAGGGCACCTTGTTCGAGAGCACGAGCGTCTGGATGCCGCCGCAGGTCGGGAAGCAGAAGTGCCGCTTGGTCTCGTTGCCGAGGTATCGCACTCCGGAATCGGCGAGTCGTTCGAGGATCTCCGGATGCACCCCCTCCACCTCGAGCAGGCGCCGCTTGGCGCGGCTTCCGCCTTGCGAGTAGTTCCCGATGTGGCCGTCGCTGCGCACGACGCGGTGGCACGGGATCAAGAGCGGGATCGGGTTCTTCGCGAGCGCCGAGCCGGCCGCCCGCACCGCCTCGGGGTGCCCGATCTCCCGGGCGATCCAGCTGTAGGGCCGCACCTCGCCGGACGGAATCTCGAGGGCCTTGCGCAGAACCGCCCGCTCGAACTTCGAGAGGCCCCGCAGGTCGAAGCGCAGCTGCCGGCGCCCCCTTCCCTTCAGGTTCCGGACAAGCTGCCGCACCCGGGCCGGGGGGACCGACTTCTCGGTGCGGATCTGGCGGCCGAAGCGCTCCTGGAAGCGGCGCTCGAAGGCCTGGTCGGAGCTCGCCCGCGAGACCATGGAGATGCCCGCCCGGCTGTGCGCGACGTAGACCGCGCCGAGCGGCG
This sequence comes from Thermoanaerobaculia bacterium, assembly GCA_050745345.1. Lineage (GTDB taxonomy): Bacteria > Acidobacteriota > Thermoanaerobaculia > UBA5066 > Gp7-AA6 > DATBFU01. The sequence goes on along the minus strand of JBOGJK010000813.1, from coordinate 1,386 downwards.
ACTCGAGGCGCCAGTAGGCGTCGGTCAGGCCGATCCGCCGCAGGACGGCCGGCAGCAGTGTCCGGGGGGCCTTCTCCCGGGCAAGGGCCCGCAGGGCCCGCCGCAGCTCCAGGGCGTTGTGCATCGTTCTCTTCGTGGCTCTCGTCATGCTCTGGCTCCTGCGCGCCGGGAATCGGTCAGGGCTTCCCGGAGCGCGTTGATCGCGCGGTGGACGTTCGACTTGGTCGTCCCCAGAGGCTGCTTCAAGATCGCCGCGACTTCCTCGAGCTTGAGCCCCTCGACGTACCGAAGGATCAGCGGCGCGCGGTAGCGCTCCGGCAGGCCCGCCACGAGCGAGGCGATGTCGGCGCGCTCGCGCTTGACCTCGAATCTCGCGTCCGGGCGGTTTCCTGGGTCGTCCTGCGCCTCGCGCGCGGCGCGGGAGGTGTCCCGGCCGTCTCCCCCGTCGAGTGACACCGTCGGGTGCCGCTTGCGGCGCAGCCGGTTGCGCGCGACGTTCAACGTCACCTGATAGAGCCAGGCCTTCAGCGCCATCGCCCTCAAACGCTCGGCCGGGTAGGTCTTCATCGCGCGGTAAGCGCGCACGAAGACGTCCTGAGCGATCTCCTCGGCGTCCTCGCGGCTGCCCGTCAGGCGCAGGGCGAAGGTGAAGAGACGATCCTGGAAGCGGCGCACGAGAATCTCGAACGAGCCGTCGAGGTCCTCCGCCAGGGCCGACGCGAGGGCGGCAGCCTCGGAAGTCTCTACGCTTTCCGTCACTTCGTCCCGACCTCTCATGACCAGTCGCAGCTCACTGGAACCTGTGGGGGAGTTTAGATCCGCGCCGGGCAGGCCAAGCCCTGGGGTCGTCGTCATGCCTCGCTTTCCTCGAGGACTGAAACACGCCCGGCTGCCGGAAGGTTGCGCCCCTAACTACTTCAGGGTGAGAACGATGGTCGTCCCGTCGTCCGTCAGCTCGACTCGGTCGTGCTCGATCTTCACGACGGTATAGCCGGCCACGTAGCCGCCCGGGGAGAGGACCCGGCCGTTGATCAGGGCGGTCGGGTTGGTCTCGGAGTAGACGATGCCGTCGAGCTCCAGTTTCCCGGAGGGAAGAGTCGCGGTCCGGGCGTACGTTTTCGCGCGGGCAGGGGGTGCGGGCGGCGCCCCGGCCCGGCGCGGGCGCTCGTCAGTGGCGATTCGCAAGCTCGCCGAGGCGCTCGAGACCTCGACCGGGGGCAGGATCACGGGCGCGCGCGCCTCCCGGCGGGCGATGCCGGGCGGAGCCGGCGCCGGCGCCTCCCCGAGCGGCGCGGCGGGGAGAGCGGTCGGCTCCGGAACCTCGGATGCGGCGGGAACTGCGGACGTCTGCGTCGTCTCGGGCCCCGCAGCGCGGCTGGTGCCCGC
>JBOGJK010000812.1:0-5392 GCA_050745345.1 Thermoanaerobaculia bacterium | reverse complement strand
GGCTGGAGTGGCGCTGGAGTGGGCACTCGCGCTCCGCGACAGCGTGGCCAGCCACGGTCGCGATTTCGAGAGCATGCGAAGGTGGGGCCGTTTTCTCCCGCAGAACTCTCCGGGCGCCGCTGAGCTTCCGGACGAAGCGGTGGATGTTCTGGAGGCCCTCGCGAGCGACTCGACGACTCTCGAGAACGCCCCAGACCTCCACGAGGTCGCTGCGCGCGACGTGGCCGCGCTGCGGGGAAAGCTCGACGGCGCGGGCGACGACACCGCGCTCGCCTCGCTCGTCCAGGAGCTCGAACGCGCGGGGGCCGCCGCCGCCGCCCTTGCCCGCCGACTTGTCTCGCTCGCCCACATGGCGGCACAGATGGTCGAAGAGATGGACTTCACGTTCCTCTACGAGCGTTCACGCGAGCTCTTCTCGATCGGCTACCGCGTGTCCGACGGGCGCCTCGACCCCGGTTACTATGACCTGCTCGCCTCGGAGGCTCGCCTGGCCAGCTTCATCGCGATCGCCCGCGGAGACGTGCCGGTCGAGCACTGGTTCCGCCTCGGTCGCCCCCTGACGCCCATCGGCCGGGGGTCCGCCCTTCTCTCGTGGTCCGGCTCGATGTTCGAGTACCTGATGCCCGACCTCGTGCTCAACGCTCCGACCGGGAGCCTGCTCGGACAGACCAACCGCCTGGTCGTACGGCGGCAGATCCGCTACGGCAAGGAGCGCGGCGTCCCCTGGGGGATCTCGGAGTGCGCCTACAACGCGCTCGATCTCCATCTCACCTACCAGTACTCGACCTTCGGCGTGAGCGGCCTCGGCTTGAAGCGTGGCCTCTCGGAGGATCTCGTCGTGGCTCCCTACGCCACGGCGCTTGCCGCGATGGTCGACCCGGCCGCGGCGATGAAGAACTTCGAGCGGCTCGTGGCCGTCGGGGCGCTCGGCAGTTTCGGCTTCTACGAGTCGATCGACTTCACGGCCTCGCGACTTCCCGAAGGAGAGACGTTCGCCATCGTGCGCGCCTTCATGGCTCACCACCAGGGGATGACGATCGTCGCGCTCGCCAACCTGGTCGAGGAGGGAGTGATGCGCCGACGCTTCGGCGCGGAGCCGGCCGTTCAGGCCACCGAGCTGCTCCTCCAGGAACGGACTCCCCGCACGGTGGCCGTGGCCCGTCCCCGCGCCGCCGAAGGGCCGGGCCAGCCTCGCGTGGCCGACGAAGTTCCTCCCGTCCTGCGGCGGTTCCGGTCCCCCCACGACGCGCCGCCGCGGACCCACCTCCTCTCCAACGGGCGATACGCCGTGATGATCACAGCGGCGGGCTCCGGCTACAGCCGCTGGCGGGGGCTTGACGTGACGCGCTGGCGCGAGGACCCGACGCGGGACACCTGGGGAACCTACGTCTTTCTGCGTGACGGGCAGACCGGGAAGCTGTGGTCCGCGGGGTACCAGCCGGCCGGGGTCGAGCCCGATACGTACGAGGCGATCTATTCGGAGGACCGTGTCGAGATCCAGCGGCGAGACGGGCCGATCGCGACGAGTCTTCAGATCGTCGTCTCCGCAGAGGACGACGCGGAGATGCGCCAGATCTCGGTCACGAATCTCGGCACGCGCGTCCGGGAGATCGAGATCACCTCGTACGCGGAGCTCGTCCTGGCGTCTTCCACCGCCGACGCGGCGCATCCCTCCTTTTCGAACCTCTTCGTCGAGACGGAATTCGTCCCTCGTCTGGAGGCGCTGCTGGCCCACCGTCGGCCGCGCGACGCCCACGAGCCGCGGGTCTGGGCCACACACGTGATGACGGTGGAGGGGGAAACCTCCGGCGCCCCGCAGTACGAGACCGACCGTGCGCGGTTTCTGGGGCGGGGACGAGGCGTCCGCAGCCCGAGCGCCGTCGCTGACGGGCGCTCGCTCTCGAACACAACGGGCGCCGTTCTCGACCCCATCTTCAGCCTCCGCCGTCGCCTGCGCCTCCCGGCCGGGTCGACCGCGCGCGTCCACCTGGTTACGGCCGTCTCACCTTCGCGGGAAGGCGCCCTCGCGCTCGCCGACAAGTACCGGGACACGGCCACATTCGAGCGCATGGCCAGCCTCGCCTGGACGCAGGCTCAGGTGCAGCTGCGGCACCTCGGCATCTCTACCGACGAGGCTCACCTCTTCCAGCGCGTGGCGACACGCATTCTCTACTCCGACCCAAAACTGCGCGCGCCGGCGGAGATCCTCAAGCGCAACTGCAGAGGGCCCTCCGCGCTGTGGCGGCACGGCATTTCGGGCGACCGGCCTATCGTGCTCGTCCGCATCGACCAGGTCGAGGACCAGGACATCGTCCGGCAACTCCTGCGCGCCCACGAATACTGGAGCCTGAAAGGCCTCGATGTCGATCTCGTGATCGTCAATGAGCAGCCGACCTCCTACGCTCCGGAGCTGGGCTCGACGCTGGAGTCTCTCGTCCGCACGAGCAGAAGGGCGATGGGTGTCGTTCCGGAGGACTCCTCGGGCGGGATCTTCGTGCTGCGGGGAGAGCTGCTTTCGGGCGAGGAGCGCGACGCGCTCTCGACGGCAGCCCGGGTTCTCCTCTTGTCCCGCCATGGCTCGCTGTCGGAGCAGGTTGTGCGTCTGCTGCGCGGGGAGCCCGCCGCGCGAGCGCCGCAGGCGGTCGTCTCCCGACCCCCGTCCGCCGACGTGCCTCCGCCCCGCCTTCCGCTCGAGTTCTTCAACGGCGTCGGCGGCTTCGCCGACGACGGACGCGAGTACGTCACGATTCTCGAGGGCCATCAGTGGACGCCGGCTCCCTGGGTCAACGTCCTCGCGAACCCTTCCTTTGGGTGTCTCGTCTCCGAGTCGGGCTGCGGTTTCACGTGGTCGGCCGATAGCCGCGAGAATCAGTTGACGCCGTGGTCGAACGACCCGGTCAGCGATCCGCCCGGCGAGGCGCTGTTCGTGCGGGACGAAGACACGGGGGAGATCTGGGGTCCGACGGCTTTGCCGGTGCGGGACGACTGGCCCTACGTGGTGCGGCACGGACAGGGATACAGCCGCTTCGAGCACGAACGCCGGGGGATTGCTCTCGACCTGCTCGTCGTGGTTCCCAGAGAAGACCCCATCAAAATCTCGCGTCTCTCGATCGAGAACCGGTCCCGGGAGGCGCAGACTCTGTCCGTGACCGCCTACGCGGAGTGGGTGCTCGGCCCGCGGAGGGCCGCCTCCGCCTCCTTCGTCCACACCGAACTCGACCCCGAGACGGGCGCCCTCTTCGCGCGGAACCCTTGGAACGAGGGGCATGCGGGGCATGTCGCGTTCGCGGACCTCGGCGGCAGGCAGACCGCCTGGACGGCCGACCGAACCGAGTTCCTCGGCCGCAACGGCGGTCTCGAGGCCCCGGCGGGCCTGGCGCCCGGCGCCACGCTTTCGCGCCGCGCGGGCGTGGGCATCGACCCCTGCGCCGCGCTGCAGACGAAGCTCCGGCTCGCCCCCGGGCAACGCGCGGAGGTCGTGTTTCTGCTGGGGCAGGGCGCCGACGCCGTGCGAGCGCGGCAGCTCGTCACCCGATATCGGTCCCGGGACCTCGATGCCGTGCTCGCGGAAGTGCGCAGGGAGTGGGACGACACGCTCGGAGCCCTGCAGGTCCGCACGCCGGATCGCTCGATGGACCTGATGCTGAACCATTGGCTTCTTTACCAGACGCTCTCCTGCCGCGTCCGGGCGCGCTCGGCCTTCTACCAGTCCGGCGGCGCATATGGCTTCCGCGATCAACTGCAGGATGTGATGGCCCTGGCGGTGGCCCGGCCCGAGCTGGCGCGAGAGCATTTGCTCCGCGCGGCCTCACGACAGTTCCAGGCGGGGGACGTGCAGCACTGGTGGCACGAGCCTTCCGGCAAGGGGGTCCGGACTCGCATCTCCGACGATCGGATCTGGTTGCCTTACGCGACGACCCACTATCTCGAGGTCACGGGCGACCGGGATGTGCTCGACGAGCAGATCCCCTTCCTCGAGGCGGAGGCGCTGCGACCGGAGGAGACCGACCGGTACTTCGAGCCGGAGGTGTCCTCCGAAAGAGCCTCCCTCTTCGAGCATTGCGCCCGCGCGCTCGACCACAGCCTCGGCGTCGGCGGGCACGGTCTGCCGCTGATGGGCACGGGAGACTGGAACGACGGCATGAACCGGGTGGGCGAGGCGGGGCAGGGCGAGAGCGTCTGGCTCGGCTGGTTCCTGCACACGAACCTCGTGCAGTTCGGCAGCCTGGCCGAGCAGCGCGGAGAACTCGAGCGCGCGCGAAAGTGGCGCGCCCACGCGGCGGCGCTCAAGACCACGATCGAACGAGACGGATGGGATGGGGACTGGTACCGCCGCGCCTTTTTCGACGACGGCACGCCGCTCGGGTCCGCCTCCAACGACGAGTGCCGGATCGACTCGATCGCCCAGTCCTGGGGAGTCCTCTCGGGCGCGGCCGACCCGGATCGGGGGCGGCGGGCGATGGCCGCCGTCGAGGAGCATCTCGTCCGCCGAGGAGATGGGCTCGTCCTGCTTTTCACTCCGCCGTTCGACCGGACGGCGCTCGAACCGGGCTATGTCAAGGGATACGTCCCGGGCGTGCGAGAGAACGGAGGGCAGTACACGCACGCCGCGCTCTGGGCCATGATCGCCTTCGCGGCGTCCGGCGACGGAGACAAGGCTGGCGAGCTCTTCGCGATCTTGAACCCGATCAACCATTCGACTACGCGCGCGGGCCTCTACCGATACAAGGTGGAACCATTTGTGATCGCGGCCGACGTCTACTCCGAGCGCCCGCACGTGGGGCGTGGCGGCTGGACCTGGTACACAGGCTCGGCCGCATGGATGTATCGCGGCGGGATCGAGTGGATCCTGGGCTTCCGGCTGCGCGGCACATGGCTCCATCTCGATCCATGCATCCCGCGCGCCTGGCCGGGCTACGAGATCCTCTTCCGCTACCACTCCGCCCACTATCGGCTGACGGTCGAGAACCCGCGCGGTGTCATGCGCGGCGTCGCGGCCATCGCGCTCGACGGCGAGCCGGTCGCCACCCCCCGGATCCCCCTCGTCGACGACGGCCGCGAGCACCGGATCGCGGTCACCCTCGGCTGACGGTCCGCTCGGCGCGGAGAGTCAGGCGATACCCGCTAAATCGTTCGTCAGTAGCCCTCCTTATCGGCAGCAGCCACACCGCCAGGTCGCCCATTCGATCCAGCCACACCTCGGCCGCAGTCAATCTGGTCTCAAAGAACTTCTTGAGGAGGCAACTGGTGGAACTGAACGGGCTCGAACCGTCGACCTCCTGAATGCCATTCAGAGGCCCGCTTGCACCGCCCCCGGCGGGCGTCGACAATCCCCATCGGGGGCGGCGGCGCCGCCGCCAAGCTTGCATGACGAATTGCGGTACGCCAGAGC
>JBOGJK010000811.1:0-1924 GCA_050745345.1 Thermoanaerobaculia bacterium | reverse complement strand
GCCGATTGAGTGGCCCGGCAAGTTTCTCTGGAGCGTCCTCTACCTCGCCACGTTATGCACGCTCCTCGCCTTCCTCGGCTGGACGTGGGCGCAGGGGCGCATGTCCGCCATCCACGGCGCGATCATCCTCGCGCTCGAGCCCGTGGTGGCCTCGCTGCTGGCGGCCTGGCTCCTCCACGAGCGGTTGGGCGCGCGCGGGATCGCGGGGGCGATGCTGGTGCTGGTCGGGATCGTGGTGTCGGAGCTGCGGATCGTGAACCGAAAACCGTAAACCGAAAACCGAGGCGCCCGCCGGCTCCGGTTCACGGTTCCCGGTTCACGGTTCCCGGTTCACGGTTCACGAGTCAGGTCAGCGGAAACGTCAGCGTGTACTGCCACGAGCCGCGGCCCACGACCATCCACAGGGTCGTGCGGCTGTGGTCGCGCTGCAGGACCTTGTTGACGTCGTCGACCTCGTTGATCTCGGTGCCGTTCAAGGCCAGCAGCAGGTCCCCGGACTCGAGTCCCGCGCGCGCCGCGGCGCCGTCGGGGTCGGCGATCGCGATGCGCAATCCGCGCCGCGCCTCGCGCACGGTGATGCCGAGCTCCTCGCGCAGAAGGCGCACGCCGTAGTCGGCCGGCGGCGCCCGGCCCGAGACCGTCACGGTGCGCGACCCGGCGCTGTTGCGCAGGCCCAGCTTCATGGCGCGGCCCGGACCCCGTGTGGAGAGGGCCGTCTCGAAGGCCTCCTGCGAGTCGATCGGCTTCTCGTCGATTGAGACGATCTGGTCTCCGGGCCGGATGCCCGCGCGGTCGGCGGGAGATCCGGGCTCGACACTGCGGACCCCGAAGCCGCGCGGCCGCCCCCCGTCCTGCCCTCCGATCGTGCGGCCGTGGATGCCGATCCAGACGGGCTGAACGCGGCCGAACCGCAGCAGGTCGGACATGATGCGGCGGGCGCGGTCCACGGGGATCGCGAAGCCGATCCCCTGGGCGCCGCCGATGATCGCGGTCGCGACCCCGACGAGGTCCCCCTGGATGTTGACGACCGGGCCCCCCGAGTTGCCCGGGTTGATCGGGGCGTCGATCTGGAGGAAGTCGTTGTAGACGCGCTTGTTTTCCCCGGCAACGCTCCGCCCGAGGGCCGAGAGCACGCCGGCGGTCACCGTGTTCGAGAGCCCGAAGGGGTTGCCGATGGCGATCACGGTCTCGCCGATCAGCAGGTCGGAGGAAGTCCCCATCTTGATGGTCGGGAGGTTGGAGACCGCGCCGCGCGCCTTCAAGACCGCCAGATCGTTGTCGGCGTCGGAGCCCACGACGTCGCACTCGAGCTCCCTGCCGTCTTTGGTCGTCGCGATGATCTTCGAGGCGCCGGAGATGACGTGGTCGTTGGTCAGGATGATCCCCTTGGGATCGATGATCACCCCGGAGCCGAGCGAACGGGCAGGCCGGGGATCGAGGCCGAAGAAGAAATCGTCGAAGAGGGAGCGGTTGCGCCGGAAGGTCTGCTGGGCGGAGATGTTGACGACGGCCGGCGAGACCCGGTCCACGACCTCGACGATGTCGCTGCGCCGGGAGGGGAGAGGGGAGGCGGCGGCCGGGGCGGCTGCGGCGAGAAGCAGGAGCGCGGCTTTTCTCACGCGACGGAGAACCCTGGCGGACGAAGTGCCATTCCGCCTCCTCCTCCTCTCCCCCCCACCGGGGGAGAGGCAGGGTGAGGGGGCGCTACTCCAGCATCCGCTTCACCTCGGACGACTGGCGCCCCGTCATCTCCCAGCGGATCAGCGACGCCGGGATGAGGCCGATGGCGATGAAGTCGTCCATGAACCCCTTCATCCGAAATCCCTCGCCGAGCTCCTGCTTTCGCTCGGCCAGGAGTTTCTCGATCTCGATCTTGCCGATCAGGTAGCTCGTCCCGTAGCCGGGCTGCTGGAGATAGAGGTGC
>JBOGJK010000810.1:0-5913 GCA_050745345.1 Thermoanaerobaculia bacterium | reverse complement strand
CCTGTGCTTTCGAGCGGCTCGTCGAATGTTGGTCCGAAAGTACAAGAGTTCACGGTTGACCCCTTCCCTGGTTGAGCGCCTGCGGCAGCGGATCTCCCGGGAAGGCCCGATCTCCTTCCGCGATTTCATGGAGGCGGCGCTCTATGACGCCGCGGAGGGCTACTACGCGCGGGGAGCGCCGATCGGCGAGCCGGGGGACTTCGTGACGTCCCCTTGCGTCTCGCCCGCCTTCGCCGCGGCGCTCGCGAGGGAGTTCCGCAGGGAGACGGGTCGCTTCGAGGGCCCGGTCGATTTCGTGGACGCGGGCTCCGGCGACGGACGTTTTCTCGCGGACTTCGCCGCGGCGCTCGGGCGTCAGGACCCGGCGTTTGCCGCCCGTGTCCGGCTCACGGCGGTCGAGCGGTCGGCGCGGGCGCGGGAGGATCTCTCGCGGCGCGGCTTGTCGGGGCCTGCGCGCCTCCTCGACTCGGCGGAGCGGTTGCGCGAGGCTTCGGTGCGAGGCTGGATCTTCTCCAACGAGCTCTTCGACGCGCTTCCGGTCGTGCGCGTGGAGGGTTCCGCGGAGGGTCTGCGGGAGCTGCGGGTCGGCCTGGAAGCCGGCCGCTTCGTGTGGACTCCTTCGCCGGCCCCGCCGCCGCTGCGCGACCACCTCGCCTCCTTCGGAGTGGCTCTCGCCCCGGGCCAGGCGGGGGAGATCGCGCCCGGCGCCGCGCCGCTCTACCGGCACCTCGCTCGCGCGCTCGCGCTCGGCTGTCTGGTCACCTTCGATTACGGACACCGCGCTCCGGTTCTCTACCATCCGCTCGCGCGCTCGAAGGGCACGCTCGCGGTTCACTCCGCGGGCAAGCGCGGCGGCGATCCGCTCGAACGGCCGGGGGAGGTGGACCTCACGGCCCACGTCAACTGGGACGACCTCGCGCGCGCTGGCGAAGCGGAGGGGCTCGCGACGCGCGGGGTCTTCCGCCAGGCGTCGTACCTCGCCCGGGCGGGATTGTTCGACTTCGTCGGCAACGACGCGGAAAAGTGGCGCGCGTACCGGCTCGTCGATCCGGAAGGGATGGGAGAGGAACTGTCGGTGCTGATCCAAACGAGAGGAATCGGTTGATCGGTCCATCGGTCCATCGGTTCATCGAGCCCCGACGGCCATCCCCGATGACCCGAAGATCCGATCACCCGATCTCCCGATTCCCATTTTGATTCTCCCGACTCAACCGATAGAATGGCCGGATCGTGGCAGAATACGCTCCGATTCTGGTCCTCGCGCTGCTCGCGGCCGCGTTGCCGCTCGCGACCATCTTCATCGCCAGGGCCATCCAGAGCCGCCGCCCCAACCCGGCCAAGCTCGAGCCGTACGAGTCGGGCATTGCGCCGACGACGGCGGCCTTCGATACGCGCTTCTCGGTCCGTTACTTCCTGATCGCGGTGCTCTTCGTCGTCTTCGACGTCGAGACGATCTTCCTCTTTCCCTGGGCCGTCTACTTCCACAAGCTGGGGCTCTTCGGCCTGATCGAGATGGTGATCTTCCTCGTCATCCTGGTGGTCGGGTACTTGTACGTCTGGCGCCGCGGCGCGCTCGACTGGGCATAGCGCCGCCGGAAGGAGTCCGATGGGCCTCGTCGAGAACCGCTTCGAAGAGAACGTCCTGACGACGACGGTCGACTCGGTGATCAACTGGGCCCGTCGCTCCTCGATCTGGCCGATGCAGTTTGGCCTCGCCTGCTGCGCGATCGAGATGATGGCGGTCATGGACGCGCGTCACGACCTGGCGCGCTTCGGCGCGGAGGTCTTCCGGGGCACGCCCCGCCAGTCGGACCTGATGATCGTGGCGGGGACGGTGGTCGAGAAGATGGCTCCGATCGTCAAGCGGCTCTACGACCAGATGCCGGAGCCCAAGTGGGTCATCGCCATGGGCTCCTGCGCGACCTGCGGAGGGCCGTACCGGACCTATGCCGTCACGCAGGGGGTGGACCGGATCGTGCCGGTCGACGTGTACGTTCCCGGCTGCCCGCCGCGCCCCGAGGCGCTCATCTACGGGATCATGGCGCTCCAGAAGAAGATCGACCGGATGAAGGTCGTGCGGAAGGCTTCCTAACCCGAATGGGAGAGGAGAAGCCGCCGCCGCCGCCCGCCACCGCCCCCGGCGGTGAGGCGAAGGCGAAAGAACCGCCGAAGGCGAAGCCCGAGGCGCGGGACGCCTCGAGCCACCCGTGGGTCGAATCGTTGCGGGCGGCGTTGCCCGACACGGTCCTCTCGGCCAAGGAGTTCGCCGGCCAGATCACCGTCACCGTCGCGCGGGAGGCGATCGCGCGCGTCGCGCGGCACCTGAAGGACACCGAGGACTTCCGGTACTGTGTCGACGTCACCGCCGTGGACTGGAAGGAGCGGCAGCCCCGTTTCGACGTCGTCTACCACTTCTACTCCTTCTCGAAGAACGCGCGCCTGCGCGTCAAGTGTGGAGCCGCCGACGGCGAGGAGGTCCCCTCGATCGCGAGCGTCTTTCTTGCGGCCAACTGGCCGGAGCGCGAGACCTGGGACATGTTCGGGATCCGCTTCTCGGGGCACCCGGACCCGCGCCGCATCCTGACGTGGGAGGGCTTTCACGGGCATCCGCTCCGCAAGGACTTCCCGGTGGAGGGGATCGACACGGGGGCGGCGATCTATCCGGAGGAGTGGCCGGAAGGGGGCGGCCCCGCGGCCGACGACCCGAATCGGAAGGTCGTGTCGTGAGGAATCGGTTGATCGGTTCATCGGATCATCGGTTGATCGGGGGATGGCCCCCGTCCGATGGACCGATGGACCGATGGACCGATGGACCGATGGACCGCTCATGACCGACAAACCGCGCCTGACCGATGCGGAACGGGATGAAGCGGCTCACTTCGCCCGGCGGGCGACGGAGGCGGGGGTGCCCCGCCCCGTCGCGGGCGTGCCGGAGCGTCCCGAGGAGCACACGCTCTTCGACGTCCAGGAGATGGAGCTCAACTTCGGGCCGCAGCACCCCTCGACCCACGGCGTTCTGCGCCTGGTGCTGAAGGTGGACGGCGAGAAGATCCTCGAGGCGAAGCCCGATGTCGGGTATCTGCACCGCGGCACCGAGAAGCTCTTCGAGACCGAGACCTACCCGATGGGGATCCCCCACACCGACCGGATGGATTACGTCGCGGCGGCGACCAACAACCACGCCTTCTGCCTCACGGTCGAGAAGCTCCTCGGTGTCGAGATCCCGCGCCGCGCGCAGTTGATCCGGGTGATGCTCGACGAGCTGCAGCGGCTCTCCTCGCACCTCGTGTGGCTGGGGACCTCGGGGCTCGACCTGGGCGCCGTGACCCCCTTCTGGTACGCCTTCCGCGAACGGGAGCAGATCCTCGATTTCTTCGAGGAGTACTGCGGCGCCCGCCTGACCCTGAACTGCATGCGGATCGGCGGGCTCCCCTTCGACCTGACGCCGGGGTGGGTGGAGCGGCTTTCGGAGTTCGTGGACGACCTGCCCGCGCGCATCGACGACTACGAGCAGCTCTTGACCGACAACCGGATCTGGAAGAAGCGCACCGTGGGGATCGGCGTGATCTCCGCGGGGGAGTGCGTCGAGCGGGGACTGACCGGGCCGATCCTGCGCGGCTCGGGCCTCGAATGGGATCTTCGCCGCGCGCAGCCGTACGAGTGCTACGAGGAGCTCGATTTCGCGATCCCGACGCGTTCGAACGGCGACACCTACGACCGCTACGTCGTGCGCGTGCAGGAGATGCGCCAGAGCGTGCGCATCCTCAAGCAGTGCCTCGGCCGCCTCGAGCCGGGGGAGATCCGCGGTAAGGTCCCCCGCGTCATCAAGCCGCCGGCCGAGGAGGTCTACGCCTCGATCGAGTCCCCCAAGGGGGAGCTCGGCTTCTACTGCGTCTCCAACGGCACGAACCGCCCCTATCGGATGCACTGCCGACCCCCCTCCTTCATCAACCTGCAGGCGCTGCCACGGCTGGCCAAGGGGCACCTGATCTCGGACCTGGTCGCCCTGATCGGCACGATCGACATCGTGCTGGGGGAGGTGGACCGGTGAGGAAGACGGGAGACGGGAGACGGAAGACGGGAGACGATGCGGCAATGCTGCCCGTCCGTCTACCGTCTACCGTCTCCCGTCTACCGGCTCTCGGGGTTCGGCCATGAAGGTCCTGACACCCACCTTCCTGACGTACGCGAAGGTCGTCCTTCTCGTCGCGGTCGTGCCGGCGATCGTGGGCTTCGTCATCGTGGTGGCCGAGCGGCGCTTGATGGGTTTCATGCAGGCGCGCCTGGGGCCCAACCGCGTGGGCCCCCAGGGGACGCTCCAGGGGCTGGCGGACCTGGTCAAGCTCGTGGCCAAAGAGGACGTGACGCCGGGGGGCGCGGAGAAGATCGTGCACTTCCTCTCGCCGGTGCTCGCGGTGATCCCGGCGCTGACGGCGCTGGCGCTCATCCCGTTCGGACCGGAGCTGCGGTTGGCGCGCCGGGTCTCGACCCCCCTCTACGTCACCGACGTCAACGTCGGGCTGCTGTTCCTACTCGCGCTCACCTCGATCGGCGTGTACGGGATCATCCTGGGGGGGTGGTCCTCGAACAACAAGTACTCGCTACTGGGCGGCCTGCGCTCGGCGGCGCAGCTGGTTTCGTACGAGGTGCCGATGGGGCTGGCGCTCGTCGCCGTGCTCCTGATGACACGCTCGCTGTCCCTGGTGGAGATCGTGGAACGGCAGGAGCGCATCCACCTTTGGTTCGTCTTTCCGGGCCTGCTCGCTTTCTTCGTCTACTTCGTGGCCGGTGTCGCCGAGACCAACCGGAACCCTTTCGACCTGCCGGAGGCAGAGTCGGAGCTGGTCTCGGGCTTCAACACCGAGTACTCGGGAGTGAAGTTCGCCTTCTTCTTCCTCGGCGAGTACACGGCGATGATCATCATCTCCTGTGTGGCGGTGACCGTCTTCTTCGGGGGATGGCTGCGCCCCTTCCCGAGCGTGGAGGCGCTCTCTTTCCTCGACGTCGTTCCGCCCGCCTTCTGGTTCCTCGCCAAGGCCGGCTTCTTTCTCTTCGTTTACATCTGGTTTCGCTCGACGTTTCCGCGCTACCGCTTCGATCAGCTGATGGCGCTCGGCTGGAAGTGGATGATCCCCGTCTCGCTCGTCAACATCGTCGTCGTGGCCGTCGCGATCCTGGCGACTCCGGGGCGCACGAACGGCCTCTTCGCACTCTCCTGGATCTACGGCGGCGCCTTCCTCGTCATGGCGCTGCTGGCGAAGCTGCGCCGCATGCTCGCCAAACGCGAGCGGCTCGCCTCCGTCCCGCAGGGCGCCGGGGAGCCGGGCTGAGGTCGGCACGATGGCGTTGAAGAAGTGGCTCGACCGCCTGACGCTGCTGGACCTCTTCGACGGCTTGTCCGTCACGGGGCGGCACCTCTTCCGCAAGAAGGTGACGATCCAGTACCCGGAGCAGAAGAAGGTCCCGTCGGACCGGTTCCGCGGGATGTTCCGGCTGGATGAGGAGCGGTGCATCAAGTGCACGCTCTGCGCAATCGAGTGCCCCATCAACATCATCTACATCGACTGGCACAACGAGAAGAATGAGGCGGGCAAGTCCGTCAAGGTGCTGGACCGCTTCGACGTGGACTTGAAGCGCTGCATGTTCTGCCAGCTCTGCGAGGAGGCGTGCCCCACACAGCCCAAGTCCATCTGGCTGACGACCAAGACCTACGAGATGGCGGCCTACGAGAGAAACGAGGCGCTCTACCTCGACATCCGCAAGCTGACCGACTGGCAAAAGGCGGAGAACGTCAAGCCGTTCACCGTCGTGGAGCAGGGCTAGGAGCCTGTCCTTGTAATCGAAAACGCGCGAACGTGAAGAAATTTTTTCGCCACAGTTGGCCTCTAACGCCCGATCGTCACATGCCGAGGG
>JBOGJK010000809.1:0-1799 GCA_050745345.1 Thermoanaerobaculia bacterium | reverse complement strand
GTCTCGCACTTCGCGGCGGAGCCGCGCCGGCGCTCGGCACGACGCTGCTCCTGCTCGCGACGGGCGTCCTCCTCGCCTGGGACCGGGAGATCCCGCCGGCCGGCGTCGCCGCTGCCGCCGCTCTGGTCGGCCTCTGGGCAGGCCTCTGGAACGGCCGCGCCATGGCGGAGGCCGGCGCCGGCGCCCCCGGCACGATCGGGGCCGCAGCTTCCGCGTTGCTGATCGCGACGCTGGCCGCCGCGCTCGCGGCCTCGCTTCGAACCGGATGGACCCGCATCGCGATCCGAGTCGCCGGCAGCTGGATCGCCGCGCTCGGAATCCTCGCTCTCGGATGGAACCTGAGGAAATGAAGGAGGAGGCTCTGCCATGAGGAAACCCAGGAAGCTCGGACTCTTGCCGGCCGCGGTCACTGCCGGGGCGCTCGCGCTGGTCGCTTCCGCGCAGGAGAAGCCTCCGGCGACCGACCTCGGGCAGATCAACGCGGAGGCGGCCGCGAAAGCCTTCCCAAAACGAGGGTTCTCCCCTTACGCCGGACGCAACTACCCGACGCGCGTCTTCTGGGGCGATCAGCACGTCCACACCGGATGGTCGGCGGACGCCGGCGCCTTCGGCTGCACGCTGGGGCCCGAGGAGGCGCTGCGCTTTGCCCGCGGCGAGGAGATCGTGGCTTCCACCGGCACGCCGGCGAAGCTGGCCCGCCCGATGGACTGGATCGCCGTCACCGATCATTCGGACGGGGCCGGCACGATCTTCGAGATCAAGACGGGCAACCCGAACCTGACGGTCGATCCCACGATCAAGCGGTGGCACGACATGATGAATTCGGGCAAGGGTGTTGAGGCCGCGAGCGAAATGATCGTGGCCCAGTCGAACAAGAAGCTCCCGGAGCCCTTGAAGGACCCGAAGCTCGCCGCGTCGATCTGGCACAAGAACACGGCGATCATGGAGAAGTACAACGAGCCGGGCCGGTTCACGGCCTTCATCGGATACGAGTGGACGTCCAACGCCGGCGGCGGCGACAATCTGCACCGCAACATCATCTACCGCGACGGGAAGGCTGTGGCGGACCAGGTCTCGCCCATGACGACCTTCGAGAGCGAGAACCCGGAAGACCTCTGGAAGTGGATGGAGTCCTGGGAGAAGAAGACGGGCGGATCGCTTCTCGCCATCCCGCACAACGGCAACCTCTCGAACGGCCGCATGTTCGCGCTTTCGACTTTCTTGGGCAACCCTCTGACGCGCCAGTGGGCCGAATCGCGAGCCCGCTGGGAGCCGATGTACGAGACGACACAGATCAAGGGGGACGGCGAGTCGCACCCCTCGCTTTCGCCCGACGACGAGTTCGCGGGCTACGAGACCTGGGACGCGGCCAACCTCGCCGGAGTTCCGAAGAAGCCCGAGATGCTCCAGTACGAGTACACACGGCAGGCGCTGAAGAACGGCCTGAAGCTCGAGCAGCAGCTCGGCGTCAACCCTTTCAAATTCGGCCTGGCGTCCGGGACCGATACCCACACGGGCCTCACGACCGCCGAGGAGGACAACTTCTTCGGCAAGCACACCGGGGTCGAGCCCTCGCCGCACCGCTGGGAGCATGTCGTCATCAAGTCGGAAGGGAACCAGGTCATGGGCTGGCAGATGGCCGCCTCCGGGTACACCGGCGTCTGGGCGACCGAGAACACGCGCGAGGCCCTCTGGGACGCGCTGAAGCGCAAAGAGGCCTACTCGACCACGGGACCGCGTATCGTCGTCCGGTTGTTCGGCGGCTGGGACTTCGACCCCAGGGACGCGCAGAGCCGCAT
>JBOGJK010000808.1:0-2754 GCA_050745345.1 Thermoanaerobaculia bacterium | reverse complement strand
GAAGGTCTCCGAGGCGGCGGTGAAAACGGCGATCTCGAGGGCCCCCGCGGCGAGCGCGCGCTCGAGCCCCTTCTCGTTGGGGACGAGCACGGGGTACCTCACGCCGGAGGCCTTTCGGATCCGGCGGAAGACCTCGTCGGTGTCGGCCAGCTGCGGGACCGCCTTCGGAGAGACGAAGGAGCCCACCTCGATGGCGGGCAGGCCCGAGTCGGTCAGCAGGTCGACGAAGGCGACGCGATCGCGCGCGGGAAGCGTCTCCGCCTCGTTCTGGAGCCCGTCGCGCGGCCCGACCTCGTAAACGGTGGCCCGGTCGGGCAGGTGCGGGCGCCGGATCGCGTGCTCCTCCCAGGACTCCATCAAGAGGCATTATGACGCCAGACGAGAAGGAGCTTCGAGGATCCGTTCGGGAACCGTAAACCGTAAACCGGGAACCGAATGTCATCGGCTCCGGTTCACGGTTCACGGTTCACGTCAATTCCACAAGCGGCGCTCCGGTCTCGACCATCTCCCCCTCCCGGTGGAGCAGGCGCCGGACCGTTCCGTCGCGGGGCGCGCGTATCGCGTGCTCCATCTTCATCGCCTCGAGCAGCAGCAGGAGCTGGCCCCGGGCCACCCCCTCCCCCTCGGAGACGAAGGTCTGCCGGACACGCCCCGGCATCGGCGCCAGCAGGTCCCCGCGCTCGCCGCCCGCGCGTTCGGCGAGGCGGGCGCGGGAGAACTCGAAGACCTCGCCGTCGCACCAGACGAAAGCGCGCTCTCCCTGCCGGGCCACGCGGACCCGGTGGCGCCGGCCGGAAAGCTCCACGATCTCGCCCGCCGCGCCCTCCTCGGCCGCGCGAAACGCGACGCGCTCGCCGTCGAGTGTCGCCTGGTGCCCTTCGAGGCGGACCTCCCGCACGCGATCGCCGCTGGCGATCCTCAAGCGCCCACCCGCCATCCCGAAGGCTCGGCCCACGGGTCCACCCCGGCCGCCGGTCCCTCTGCGGCGCCCGCCGGGTGCCTCGCCGGCCTCTGGCCGAGAGCGCGGGCGGCCGCGATCCAGGCCGCCGCCGGGGGCTCCGCCGGGGCGGGCGCCGGGAGTCTCGAGACGAGGTCGGTCGCGTAGCGGCCCGACACGAACTCCTCGCTGTCGAGCACGGCCGAGAGAAGCGGCGCATTGGTCTGGACGCCGAGCACGACCCAGTCCGCGAGCGCGCGCCGCGCCCGTTCGATCGCCGCGTTGCGGTCCGGCCCGTAGGAGACGAGCTTGGCCAGGAGCGGATCGAACTCGAGCCCGACGCGGGAGCCGCGCGCGATCCCGGAGTCCACCCGCACGCCCGGCCCCGACGGCTCCGCGTACTCGAGCACCTCCCCCGTGCGCGGCAGGAACGAGACCGGGTCCTCCGCGTAGAGCCTCAGCTCGATCGCATGGCCGCGCGGGGAGAGGCGGGCCCACCCGTCGGGCAGCCGCGCTCCGGCGGCGATCTCGAGCTGCGCGCGCACCAGGTCGATTCCGAGGGTCGCTTCGGTGATGGGATGCTCGACCTGCAGGCGCGTGTTCATCTCGAGGAAGTAGAAGTTGCGCTTCTCGTCGAGCAGCAACTCGACCGTGCCCGCTCCGACGTAGCCGACCGCGCGACCCGCCTCGACGGCCGCGTCGGCCATGCGGCTGCGCAGCGGCTGGTCGAGCGCGGGGCTGGGCGTCTCCTCCACGATCTTCTGGTGCCGCCTCTGGACGCTGCACTCCCGCTCGAAGAGGTGCAGGACGTGCCCCGCCTTGTCCCCGAAGATCTGGAACTCGACGTGGCGCGGCCGCACGAGGAGCTTCTCGAGGTAGATCGTGTCGTCGCCGAAGGCGGCGGCGGAGAGCCGCCGCGCCTCCGCGAGCGCGGAGGGCAGCTGCTCGGGACGGTCCACCCGCGACATCCCCTTGCCCCCTCCGCCGGCGGAGGCCTTCACGAGCAGAGGGAAGCCGATCCTCCGCGCCTCGGCCGAAAGCTCCTCGTCCGTGCGCGCGGCGGGGTTCGAGCCCGGCACCACCGGCACGCCCGCCTCGCGCATCTTCGCTCGCGACCGGAGCTTGTCCCCCATCCGCTCCATCGCCGAAGCGGGAGGGCCGACCCAGGTCAGTCCCGCCGCCTCGACGGACCGCGCGAAGGCGGCGTTCTCCGCGAGAAAGCCGTAGCCGGGGTGGACCGCGTCGGCGCCCGCCTCTCGCGCCGCCTCGAGCAGCCGCGGGATCGAGAGATAGGTGTCGCGTGCCGGTCCCGCGCCGAGGCTCACGGCCCGCGGCATCTGTCCGACGTGAAAGGCCCCCGCGTCCGAGTCGGAATAGACCGCCACCGTTTCGATCCCCATCTCGCGCGCCGTGCGCGCGACACGCACGGCGATCTCGCCGCGATTGGCGATGAGGAGGCGGCGAATCAATCCGCCCTCCCCCGCTTTCCGCTCTCCCAGTCGGCCCACAGGCCGTAGGTCTTCATCTGCCGGTCGAGCCCGCTCTTCTCGAGGAGGCTGGAGACCTCCGCGCGCGACTGGCGGGGTCCCGGGCGCCCGGGCGCGTTGGCGAGGCCGGCCGCCGCCACCGCCGCCACCGCGGCGTTCCAGCGCGCTTCGCGCAGGTTCACCTTGTCCAGCGTGTCCGAGGCGGCGTGATAGTCGGGCAGATACGCCTCGGTCTCCTGGTCGGCGACGAAGTTGGGGACCCCTTCCAGCAGGAAGTCGAAGTTGTCCGTGCCGAGCAGAGCCTCGTCGTTGGAGCCCGCGGCGCCGAGG
>JBOGJK010000807.1:0-2545 GCA_050745345.1 Thermoanaerobaculia bacterium | reverse complement strand
GTGCGTGCCCTCGGAGTCCTGGTAGATCGAGATGACGATGTCGTGCGCGAGCCCGTCCTTCGTGGTGAAGGTCGTAAAGACGCCGTCCTTCACGCGCGCGACACCCCCGCCGAAGGTCCCGATCCAGAGCGTGCCCTCGCGGTCCTCGTAGAGCGAGAAGATGTTCTCGGAGGGGAGCCCGTCCGAGACGTGGAGCGTCCGGAACTTCCCGTTCTCGTAGAGGGCGATCCCATTGCCGCCGGTCCCGATCCAGAGCGTCCCGTGGCGGTCCACGCAGAGAGACGCGATCCAGTTGCCGGGCAACCCGTCGGCGGAGGTGTAGCGCGTCAGACGCCCGCCGCGCAGGCGCAGGAGCCCCGCTCCCTGCGTGCCCACCCAGATGTCTCCGCGCCGGTCCTGGGCGATCGAGAGGACGGTCGCGCCGACATGCGCGACGTGCTCGAAGGCGAAGCTCCCGGAGCTCGAGCGGTCGAGGTTCCCGTCGGCCGTGCCGACCCAGAGCGTGCCGCCGCGATCCTCGAAGACGGTCCAGATCTTGTCGTCGGAGAGGCCCTCGAGCCGCGTGTAGTTGACGACACGCTGGCTCTTCAAGCGGTTCAGGCCCCCGTCGGTCGTGCCGACCCAAAGGCTGCCCTCGCGGTCCTCAAAGAGGGAGAGGATCCTGTCGGAGGAGAGTCCGGTGGCCGTGGAGTAGCGCGTGAAGACGCCGCCGTCGAGGGCGTAGAGGCCATCGCTGGTGCCAACCCAAAGGGCTCCGCGCCGGTCGCGGTGGACCGCGCGGACAAGCGAGCTGCCGAGGCCCTCGGTCTCGCCGTAGAGGCGCGTCGCGCCGTCCTGCAGGTGGACGAGGCCCTTTCCCGTTCCGACCCAGAGGCCCCCCCGGCCGTCTCCGGTCAGGGCGAGCGGCGTGCCGGGAAATCCATCCCGAGTCGTCCGGACCTCGAGCTTTCCGGCAAAGAGGCGGCCCAGACCCGACGGCAGCCCGAACCAGAGGGCGCCGGAGGCGTCCTCGTAGAGCGTGCGGACGCGCTCGCGCGGGAAGCCGTCCCGCTCGGAAAGCAGCGTCAGATGCCCGCCGCGCAAGTGCGCCAGCCCGACGCTGGAGCCGATCCAGAGCGTGCCGTCGCGCGATTCGGCGAGCGAACCGATCAGCGCGCGCTCGAGGTCCGTGCCCTCCCCCACCGCCTCGAAGCGGCCGTCGCGGCGGCGGGCGAGCCCCGTCAGCGTGCCGATCCAGAGCGTGCCGTCCCGCGTCTCGCAGAGGGCCTGGACCCAGTCGTCCTTCAAGGCCGGCGTGTTGCGCGTGTCGAAGACCGTGAAGCGCACCCCGTCGAAGCGCACCAGCCCTTCCTGCGTGCCGAGCCAGAAGTAGCCGTCCCGGCCCTGGAGGATCACTTGAACGGAGTTCTGCGGCAGGCCGGAGTCGCTGTCCCAGACGTCGTGGCCGAAGTGCCGGGGCACACCGCCGGGGTCGAGCGCGTGCGCCGGCGCCAGCAGGCAGAGAGCCGCAGCGCACAGGAGCGCCAGCCACCGGACCACCTTCGCCACCGACCGGCCGCCGGTCGTCAGAACGAACTCCCTCCGAGCTTCCGCGCCCAAATCGCGGGGAAGCTCTACAGAGTGAGCAAACCGCGCGCCTGCAGCAGATCAATCCCCGAAGGGACGAAGCGTCGCCGTCCGACTACGAAACGCCACAATCGAGGGACGGACGAAGGAGCCCCTGCATTTCGTCCCTCCAATTCCATGGAGAGCGATCCAGACCGCCGGATTCCGCGCCGCTCACGAGCGCCCAAGCGGCCGCCCCTCCGTCCCCGCTTCCCGCCAGCGAAGCGGGCCTCGACCGGTCTCGCGGGTCCGGCGCGACTCCTACTTCGGGCTCTCTGCGCCAGGTTCTGGCCGCGCCAGCTTGTCCCGGGTGAACTCCTCCGACTTGCCGCGCTCGATCGAGAGCGTCTGCCACCCATCGCCCGCGAGGTGCTTGGCCAGAAGCACGATCTGCCCGATGTGCTCCGCGTAGTGCGTCAGCTGCCGGTTGATCGCCTTCATGACCGTATGGGGTTCGCCGCGAATCGAGACCTCGCGCGCGAGGTCTTCGGGCGAGAGCGGCTCGATCGCCGCAAAGAGCGTGCGCCATCCCGCCTCCCACCGCTCGAGCAGGCCCGCCCGCGTGTCGGAGGGCTCGAGCTCGAACTCGGAATCGCGCCGGCGGTCAGGCTTCTCGCCGTCCGAGGTCAGAAAGTCGGACCAGCGCGAGCGAAGGTTGCCCGCGATGTGCTTGACGATGACGGCGACGCTGTTCGAGTTGGGATCGAGCGTTGCGAAGAAGTCCTCGTCGGAGACCTGCGCCATGGCCTTCTCCGCGTGGCGCTTCAGGCCGCGGAACTGGCTGAGAGCGTCCCGGAGGAAGAAAGCGAGCACGAGCCTAGAAGCGCGAAGCGGGAACCGACGCCGCGGCCGGCCGGGCACGCCGCAGGAGCCGGCCGAGCCGCACGTTCACGGCGTTGCCGCGCCGCAGAAACGGCAGCGGCGGCGCGCGGCGCAACCC
>JBOGJK010000806.1:0-5391 GCA_050745345.1 Thermoanaerobaculia bacterium | reverse complement strand
TCTCGCCATGGAGCTCCCGCATGATCGACTGCACGCGGCTGCCGCGCATGCCGACACACGCGCCGACCGGGTCCACGTCCCGCTCCCGGGAGCGCACGGCGATCTTGGCGCGCTCGCCGGGCTGCCGGACGGCTCCCTTGATGACGACCGTGCCGTCGTAGATCTCCGGCACCTCCATCTCGAAGAGGCGGATCAGCAGGCGCGGGTCGGTCCGCGAAAGGACCAGCTGCGGCCCCTTCGGGTTCCGGTGCACGTCGTGGAGCACGGCGCGGATGCGCTCCCCCTGCCCGTATCGCTCCATGCGCGACTGCTGGTCC
The DNA here is from genome assembly GCA_050745345.1 of Thermoanaerobaculia bacterium. GTDB lineage: Bacteria > Acidobacteriota > Thermoanaerobaculia > UBA5066 > Gp7-AA6 > DATBFU01. Next base: position 5,074 of record JBOGJK010000806.1, on the reverse strand, counting down.
CGCGGGATGACCGCCTCGGTGCGCCCGAGGTCCACGATCATGTCCCCCCGCTCGAAGCGCTTGACGGTGCCGCTCATGAGCTCGCCCACCTTCGGGAAGAACTCGTTGTAGATGTTGTCGCGCTCGGCCTCGCGCACCTTCTGGTAGAGCACCTGCTTAGCCGTCTGGGCGGCGATGCGGCCCAGCCCCACCGGCTCCCGGTGCTGCCGGATCTCATCGCCCAGGGCGACCTCCGAGACCTCGGCCGGAGGCTCTCCCTCCGCCCCCGGCCGCAGGATCCGGATCTCTCCGCCCGAGCCGTGCCGGGCGATGAGCTCCCGCGCTTCCTCGAGGAGGATCTGCGGGGGCGGCTCCTCCGACTCGGTGTCGAGCTCCTCCACGACGGTCCGCCGCGAGGTGACCGTCATCTCGCCGGTCTTTCGGTCGATGGAGGTCACCGCCGCCTTGTCGTGGTAGTACTTCCGCGCGGCCGAGGACATGGCTTCCTCGAGCGCCCCGAACATCTTCTCCGGGTCGATGTCCTTCTCGCGCGAGACCTGTCGAACGACCGACGGATCGATGATCATTTCGGAAAAGCTCTCCTGCCCCGGTTCGGCCACTCGGGGTCGAGCCGTGCCAGCCGGATATTGGCAAAACGGACATTATAGGTTTTGCGATTCTCCTCATCAACGACGGTCAGACGGTCCCCCTCGACCGAGCGCAGGACTCCCTGGAAGTTGCGGGCCGGAGCGGGCGGCGCCTTCGAAGGTGCGGACACCTCCGGCAGCAAGGGCGCGTCGGTCTTGACGCGGATCCGCCGGCCGACGAAGCGTGAGACGTCCTCGAGCGAATAGAGCTTTCGGTCCAAGCCCGCCGAGGAGACCTCCAGCGTGTAGCGGTGCGCGATCTCGTCGGAGACGTCGAGCAGTGGAGAGACCTCCCGGGAGACGGCCTCGCACTGCTCGATCGACACCGGCTCCCCGTCCTCCCGCTCGAGCACCAGCCGCAGGACGGAGAACCTTCCCGCGCCGCTCGATTCGACGGCGAGCAACCGGCACCCCTTTTCCGCGGCAATCGCCCGGATCTCGCTCAACGTTGCCTCGCTCAAGCCCAGCATCGAACAAAAAAGCGGGCCTAGGCCCGCTTCCTTCTCCTCCAGAAGCCGAAAGCGCGTCTTTTTTATCAGAAGGGGGCGACCGGAAGCAACGACGCACCGGCGCGAACGCCCGCAACTCCCTTGCCGGCCGAGCCTTCGGGGCTTGGCGGCGAAAAAAGGAGGCGCGGGCGAAATCGGGCGGTCGGAGGGTGCGTTACCGTTGCTGAAGGGGACAGCAGTCCCGACGGCCGAAAAACCGCGTGTTCGACGACGAGCGAAGGCAAGAGGAGCCGGTGGAGCCGCCCACCCGATCGATCTTGGGTCTGGGGAGGATCGAGCCTTCGCCGTTGCGCGTCGCCTCGGACCCTTCCCGCTCAAACGGCGAGCCTCCGACCCGAACGCTGCTCGGCCTCCAGGGGCTCGTGCACTCCCCTCTTCGGCCGGCTGCTTTGTCCGCGGCGTGGGACGGGTCGCGGCCAACCCGCTCGCTCCTCGGCCTCGAGGGGATCCGGCCCGCCCCGATCCGGAATTCTGCGCGCCTGGCGGCTCGCCCGCCGGAGGCAGACGAGCCCCCGACCCGGGGAATCCTCGCCCTCGGCGCGATCCGGCCGATGCCGGGAGTCCCGCCGCCGACCGTGGCGGGGCCGCCGGAGGGCGACCCTGCCAGCCGCTCCTTCTTCGGGCTGCAGGCGCTGCCCTATGTGTCCCGTCCCGTTGCCGGCGCGACGCGAGGCGTGCGGCCCGCGGCTGCTCCGGTGGTCGAGGTTCCGGAGTTCGAAAAGGACCTCGGCCACCGGGCCGAGCCGGCCTTTCCCCTCGAGCGCGCGATCCTGGGCTCGTTGGCCGCCCACGTGCTTCTGATCGTGCTTCTGCTCTCGGCGCCGCCCGCCGTGCACGATCCGAGCAAGGGGTTGCTCGCCCCGCTCGTGCCTTCGGAGAGGATCGACGAGGAGAAGATCCCGATTATCTTCAAGGAGGCGCCCGGCCCCGCTCGCGAGAACCCGAAGAAGTCGGATCTCTCCGACGCCGACCGGCGCGCGGGAGGCGGCGACCGCTCGAAGCCGCGCGCGCAGTCTCCCTTCGTCGGGGAGCGGCAGGGCAAGTCGGGCCTCCTGCCCGGCCCGCAGAGTCCCTCCTCGCCGCCCCGGGCGGAGGCGGGAAGGGGTCCCGACGCGCCCTCCGCCGGCGAGGCGAAGGCGCGCGAGACGGCAGACCCGACGGAGGGAGCGTTTGCCGTTCCCAGGTCGACCGCCGACGCTTCGACCTCGCCCGGCGGTCGCACGGCCAGCGCCCTTCAGGGTATCAACCAGGCCATCCGAGACGCCGCCCGTGGCGTGGGAGCGCCTGGAGAAGACGGGGCGGGCTTTCCCAACCCGGGCGGGGGGTTCGTCGACTCGGGGCCGCTCTCCTTCGACACGACCTGGTACGACTGGGGCCCCTACGCCGCGGAGATGGTCCGGCGCATCAAGAACCACTGGAATGTGCCGGAGCTCGCCCGATTCGGCTGGAAGGGGAAAGTCACCATCCGCTTCTTCATCCTGGCCGACGGCCGCGTCGAGGCAGCGACGATCCTCTCCCGCTCGGGAACGCCCCCCTTCGACTTCGCCGCGCTCCAGGCAATCGTGACCTCCTCTCCCTTCCGGCCGCTTCCCGCGGATTTGGGATCGGAGCGGGAGGGTGTCACCGTAACCTTCTTCTACAACATACGTCCCGGGGAGGAGGGGGGCTCGGGCAATTGAACGATCCGGGGCAGATCCGGGAGGCGCTCCAACGCGCGCGTACGGTCGCGGTCGTCGGATGCTCCCCGAACCCCGACCGCCCATCCCACGCGATCGCCCGCTACCTGATGGAAGAGGGCTACCGGGTGGTCCCCGTCAACCCCGGCCACCGGGAGATCCTGGGGGAGAAGTGCTACGGCAGCCTGACCGAGATCCCGCCCGAGGTCGAGATCGACATCGTGGACGTCTTCCGCCGCTCCGAGTACGTGGCCCCGGTCGCGGCCCAGGCGATCGAGCGCGGCGTCTCTTTCTTCTTCATGCAGCAGGGAGTCGTGGACGGGGAGTCAGCCTGGCGCCTGGAGGAGGCCGGCATCCCGGTCGCGATGGACCGCTGTATCCTGGTGGAGCACCGCCGGCTCCGGAGGAATTCGCCGCTTCCGGCGCGCGTTCCGTAATCCTGTCCGGGATGCCCCGAGCTTAAAGAGGAGTAAGAAAGTTCATGCAGAAGTCCACCAAGCGCGCGCTGTCCTTCTTGGTCCTGATCGCCGCCGCGGTGATCTTCGGGATGGTCGTGGCCGGATCGGTCGACCTGACCCCCAGGTCCGAGGCTCAGCGCGAGGCGTCCGCTCCCGCCCGCCCCGCCCCCCTCGGGCTGCCTTCCTTCGCCGAGATCGCCGACGAGGCGATGCCTTCCCTGGTCTCGATCACCTCCACCGACATCGTCAAGGGCCCGTCCGGCCGCTACCGGATGAATCCCTTCGGCGGCGACGGCGATCCCTTCGAGTTCTTCTTCGGCCAGCCCCCCTCCGGCCGCCGCGGCCAGCCCCGGGGGCGCGACGACGAGGAGCACATGGAAAGGCAGGGAGGCACGGGCTTCGTGATCTCCGAGGACGGCGAGGTCGTGACGAACAACCACGTCATCGAGGGCGCCGACAAGATCGAGGTCCGCCTCGGCCGCGACCGCTTCACGGCCAGGGTCATCGGCCGCGATCCGGCCACCGACCTCGCCCTGCTCAAGGTCGAGACGAAGAAGAAGCTCACCCCGCTGCCGCTGGGAGACTCCGACCGCCTGAAGGTCGGGGAGTGGGTGATGGCCATCGGCGATCCCCTGAACTTCGACAAGACCGTGACCGTCGGCGTGGTTTCGGCCAAGGACCGCTCGGGCCTGACCGCGGACACGGCGACGCGCTCCTTCGAGAGCTTCATCCAGACGGACGCCGCCATCAACTTCGGCAACTCGGGCGGCCCGCTGATCAACGTGCGGGGCGAGGTGGTCGGCATCAACACGGCGATGTACCGCCCGGCGCAAAACATCGGCTTCGCCATCCCGGTCAACACGCTCAAGGGCATCCTGCCGCAGCTGCGCGAGCGCGGGAAGGTTGTGCGCGGCTATCTCGGAATCAACATCCAGAACGTGGACGGCGACAAGGCCGCCGCCTTCCACCTGAAGTCGGAGGAGGGCGCCTTCGTGCAGTCGGTCCAGCCCGGCGAGCCGGCCGAGAAGGCGGGGGTCAAGCCCGGCGACACGATCGTTCGGGTCGACAACACGCCGGTCAAGGAGATCCGGGATCTGATCGGCTACGTCTCCTCGCGCCCGCCGGGCAGCAAGGTGCGCCTCGACCTGGTCCGGGAGGGCCGGGACATGACCGTGACGGCGACGCTGGCCGAGCGGGGCGCGGAGGGCTTGGACGACGATGAGAAGGGCGAGGCGTCCAGCGAGGACTCTCGCGGCAGGATCGGCGTCTCGGTGCAGGAGCTCACGCCCCAGCTCCGGCAGATGGCCGGCCTCGAGGCGGGCGCCCAGGGCCTCTTCGTCGCGCACGTCAAGGAGGTCTCGCCGGCGGCCGACGCGGGTCTGGCCGACGGGGACATCATCACGCAGGTCAACGGGCGGACCGTCACCACCAACGAGGAATTCGGCCGCATCGTCAAGGCGGCCAAGAGCGGCGACTACCTGCGCCTCTACGTCTTTCGCCCGCAGGCGAAGGTCTCCTTCTTCGCGCTGGTCAAGATCGATTGACCTCTTCCCCGACTCTCTCCCCTGCGCCCGCCCACCGGCGGGCGCTTTCGTTTCGGGAAGGAAAGTCGAGAGTCGAGAGTTGAGAGTCGAGAGGAGATCGCTTGCCTGTGGCGTTCCCGAGCCTCTGGACTTTAGACTCTCGACTCTAGACTTTCCATGTCCCAGCGCATCCTCGTCGTCGACGACGAACCGGGCATCCGCGACGCCCTGCGGATGATCCTCGAGTACGAGGGATACGCCGTGTCGGACGCGGCCGGCGGC
>JBOGJK010000805.1:0-4747 GCA_050745345.1 Thermoanaerobaculia bacterium | reverse complement strand
ATGCTCGAGTGGTTCGACCGCGTGGGCTACGAGGCCAACGTGCCCGCTCTCCAGGCGCGTTTCGGCATCCGCCCGACAGGGCTCGCCGAGTGGGCCGCGGGAGCGCCCTGGACATCGTCGGCGTGAGGAATCCTCAGAGGTCCACCGAACCTTCTCCGATCCGGATGACCCGCCCGCCCACGACGACCCGCGCTACCGCCATGTCCTTCACGTGCACCTCGGCGTAGAGCGTCGAAGGGCGGTCGAGGGCGTGCCCCTGCTCGATGACGAGCGAGGTGACCGGTGTGACGGTCACGGCGGCGTTCGCGACGAGGTAGGCCGCGAGGGCCCCGGCCGCGGCGCCGGCTCCCGGGACCTCGGCGGAGCCGGTCGCGTCGAAGGCGCGCGCGTGCGCGGCCGAGCGCGCGGCGATCGTCTCCTTGGTGAAAGCGTACACGATCGAAGCCTCCCGCCCTTCGAGCACGCGGCGCAGCAGGTCGTAGCGCGGGCGCGCGCTCTGGAGGTCCGAGAGGGTCGCGACCGGCACGATCAGCACCGGCAGCCCGGTGGACACGATCTGGACCGGCTGGTTGGCGGCCTGGACTTGCTCCTCCTTCAGGCAGAGCCCCTCGGCCACGCGCGCCGCCTCCTCGCCGCCCAGCCGCTCCCCGTAGGCCGGAGGCTGCTGCGTCAGGCGTAGCAGAACGACCTTCCCTCCTTCCACGCGCAGCTCGACGTGCACGAGCCCGCCCTGTCCCTCGTGCGCCCGGCGAGAGACCTTTTCCTCGAGCGGCGCGCGCGTCTCGGCCGCATGGACGAAATGCGCGCCGAGGGCCGGATGCCCGGCGAAGGGGATCTCACGGTCGCGCGAAAAGATCCGCAGCCGGAAGGCCGCGCCGGGGAGCTTCGAAGGGAAGAGGAACGCGGTCGCGGCGTGGTCCATCTCCCGCGCGAGCGCCTGCATGCTCTCCGCCGTGAGACCTTCCGCCTCCGGAAAGACGGCCAGGGGGTTGCCCGCGAGCGGCCGGTCCGCGAAGACGTCGACCAGGACGAAGCGGCGCGCGACCGTCACTCGAGGCGCCGGGCGGCGAGCAGCATGACGTCGCGGGGTCCGGGCGAGGCCTCGGTCTTTTTCCCCTCGGCCACGATCCTTGCGAACGCCGCGGGAATCGGGCGCTCCAGGGCTTCCCGGGCGAGCCACACGAGCAGCTCGCCCGGAGGGATGGGCTTGGCGGCGAAGCGGATCTGCGAGAGGCCTCGGGAGGCGAGCACCAGCAGGTCTCCCGCGGACGTGCCGGCCTCGGCCGAGAACACGCCTCGGTCCGACGTGACGGGGCAGGGCACCGGCCTGCCTTCGCGCAGCAAGATTGGCAGCTCCGTTCCGGCCGCGGCGACGGCCAGAAGCTCCCCGCTCCAGGCCGCCGCGGCGGTCTGACAGCCGGGCTCGGCCTCGATCACCCGGCGGACCACCTGCGCCGGGGATTCGGAGGCAAGCGCCGGCCGCCCGGCGCCGATCGCCCGGATCAGCGCGCCGAAGGCTTCCTCCGGCGCACGCGGGTCCTCGACGAGCAGGAAGGCGATTCGTCCGGCTCCGGCCTCGACGGCGTACGAGAGGATGTTCCACTGCTCGGAGCGCCAGCGCAGAGGCGCCGACTCGAAGCCCGGCGTCTCGGGCCACGCCCCGGGCGCGAGCAGGGCCGCCGCGCTGCGGATCACGGCGGCCGCTCCCTCCCGCCGCGCCCGCTCGACGGCCGCCTCGTGCTGGCGGACCCCTTCCACGGCGAGCGCCGCGTGCGTGCCGACCTCCTTCAAGAACTCCTCGTCCTCCTTGGTGAAGGCGCCGTGTCGCTTGTTCAAGATCTCGACCACCCCAACGATCTCGCCGGCCGGGGTGCGCAGGGGTGCCGCCAGGATCGACTGCGTGCGGAAGCCCGAGGAGGCGTCCACCTTCGCGTGGAAGCGCGGGTCGCTGTAGGCGTCCGTCGTGTTGATGACGGAGCCATTCTCGGCCACGGCGCCCGCGATGCCGCGGCCGACCTTCAGCCGGATCGGCTGGATGCTGCCTCCCTCCAGGATCTGGCTGACGAGCTCGTCGGTGCCGGGCTCGCGCAGGAAGATCGTGCCGCGCTCGGCGTCGGTCTCCGAGGTCGCGGTCTTCAGGATGATGCGCAGCGTCTCGGTCGAGTCGAAGGTCGCCGCGAGCGACTTGTTGGCCTCCAGGATCACCATCAGCTTGACCATCTTGGCGCGCGTGACGGAGACCTCGGCGAGCACCCGGTCGAGCACCTGCCCCTCGAAGCGCGCGATCGCGTCGGCGAGCGCCGGGGCGTCGGAGAAGCGGGCCGCCGGGTCCTTGGCGACGGCACGGTCCAGGATCGAGAGCAGCTCCGGCGGCAGATCCGGCCGCAGCGTCTCCGCCTTCGGAGGCGCCTCGGCGAGCACCCGGCGCACCAGGCGCGCCGTGTCGTTGTCGTCGAAGGGGACCCGGCCGGTGAACATCTCGTAGAGGAGGACCCCCATCGCGTAGACGTCGGAAACCACACTCGGATCCGCCCCCCGCAGGAGCTCCGGAGCCAGGAACTGCGGCGTGCCGGGGACCGTCTCCTCTTTCTCGCCGCGGTAGAGGGCCTGCTCGACGGCGATGCCGAAGTCCATCAGGTGCGGAACGCCGTCCTCGGTCACGATCACGTTCTCCGGCTTCAGGTCGCGGTGCAGGACCCCGATTCCGTGGGCCGCGGCGAGCCCTCCGCAGATCCCTTTGGCGAGCGCCAGCCCGCGGCCGAGGGGGAGCATCCGCTCCTCGTCTTCGATCTCCTTCAGGGTGCGCCCGGAGAGGAACTCCATCGACACGAAGTCCTCGCCGTCGATCTCCACCAGGTCGTACACCCGGCAGACGTTGGGGTGCGTGACCCGCCGGGAGAGGATGATCTCGCGCCGCAGCGTCTCGCGGCGCTCCGGGGACATGCGGTCCGGGCGGATGCGTTTCAAGGCGATGTCGATGTCGAGCCTCAAGTCCCGCGCCCGGTAGACCACCCCCATGCCGCCGAAGCCCAGGACCCGGTCGATGCGGTACCGGTCGCCGAGCAGCGTTCCAGCCTTCAGCGGCCGGTCGGTGACGGCCTGCTTCCCGTTCTGCGTGGGCCTTTCGCTCTCGCGGGGCATCGGCTGGCCTAGAGTCTATGTCCCAAATCCCGAACTCGAAAGTTGACTCGCGGGGGGCCGGGGTCGGGATAAGCTTAGACCGCTCTGGGACCCCGGAGGCGCAAGACCAGGCTTCTTTTTTGTGGAGGAGGAACCGTGATCAGACCACGACGGGTCCGCCATCTCTTCCTTTCCCTTGCCGCACTCGGTTTTCTCGCGGCCTCCCCGGCCTTCCCCTCCGGCTTCCAGATCATGTCGCAGGGGGCCAAGGCCACCGGAATGGGGCTTGCCTTCGCGGCCGTCGCCAACGACCCCACGGCGGTCTTCTACAACCCGGCGGGGCTGGGCTGGCAGCAGCACTTCGCCGGCGAGACCGGCTTCGGTTTCATCACGAAGGTGGGAGGGGAGTTCGAGGGGGACAATCCCTTTCCGGGTGTCGGCGCGACGGGGGAGCAGCACGGGACGACCTTCTTCACGCCGACCTTCTTCGGTGTCGTGCCGCTGACCCGCGAGATCAACATGGGAGTGGGGGTCTTCTCCCATTACGGCCTCGGCTTTCGCTGGGACAATCCGAACAACACCTGGTCGGGCCGGTTCGTCTCGGAGAACGCGCGGATCACCTCGGTCGATCTGAACGCGGCGTTCTCCTGGCGGCTGCTGCCGCAGGTCTCGATCGCCGCGGGTGCTGACTTTCGCCTCTCGAAGGTGGAGCTCGAGCGCAACAACGCGACGTTCAACCCGGTGACCTCCTCCATCGTGGACACGGCCGACGTCAAGTTGAACAGCGACTTCTGGGACAACAGCGGCTGGGGGTGGAACGCGGGGATCATGATCAAGCCAGTCGAGTCGATCTCGATCGGCGCCGCCTACCGCAGCTCGATCACGATCGACTACGCCGGCAACGCCACGTTCACGCAGATCCTGACGGGCAACGCCGTGCTCGACGGGATCGTCGCGGCGCGGCTCCCGCAGGGCGAGCAGCCGGCCGCGACCGAGATCAAGTTCCCTTCGTCGATCAACCTCGGCCTCGCGTTCGTGATCGCGAAGAACACGACGATCTCGCTCGAGGCGGACTGGACGCGGTGGTCCGACTTCGGAGAGCTGCTGATCGACTTCGCGAACCCGGCGATCCCGGACCTGGACCGCATCACCGCCTGGGAAGACTCCTGGGCCTACCGGGCGGGTGTCGAGCAGAGATTCGGGAAGGCCGCGGTCCGGGTGGGCTACTACCAGGACAATACGCCGCAGCCGCTGGCCGACGTGGGGCCGATCCTGGCCGACAACGACCGCGACGGCTACACGATCGGCTTCGGCTACGACACCGAGAAGTGGGGCTTCAACATCTCGGACCTGTACCTCAAGGTCAAGGACCGGACGGTCGCGTCGAGCGACGAGTCCACGGACCGGTTCTACGGGACCTACCAGAAGGAAGCGGTCAACATCGCGATCATGAGCTTTCGGCTCTCGTTCTGAGGAGGAGACAGCATGAAGAGAAACGCCTTCCTCCGTACCGCGGCCGCCGCCGGCCTTCTGCTTCTCACCGGAGCTCCGGCGTTCGCGCAGGCGCCTTTCCACAAGTATGTCGCGCTGGGGGACAGCATCACGGCGAGCTTCCAGGGGCTGTGCC
>JBOGJK010000804.1:0-4256 GCA_050745345.1 Thermoanaerobaculia bacterium | reverse complement strand
GCACCGAGGATCCCGCCAGAGCGAAGGGGCTGTACCTCAAGTACGTGGGACGGTAGACGTCGGACGGTAGACGGTAAACGGTAGACGGTGCCTCCGCGTGCGCCGTCTTCCGTCTCCCGTCTTCCGTCTCCCGGCTATAGACTCCCGTTCCCCATGCGCCGCGTCCCGATCGACGACCTGAACTCCTCGCACGAGGAGACCTTCCGGCTGCGGGAGCTGCTCGGCAACGGCGGTGTGGTGGCGCTGCCGACCGAGACCTTCTACGCCCTGGCGGCCGACCCGTGGAGCGAGGCGGGGGTGCGCCGCATCTGCGAGATGAAGGGACGCGACGCGGTCAAGGCGCTGCCGGTTCTCTTCGCGACGCGCGGCCACCTCGAGCGGCTCGGTGTCGAGGCGCCGCCCGGGGCGCTCGAGCCGTACTTCCAGATCTGGCCGGCGCCGCTGACGGTGGTCTTCGCGATCCGTCGGCCGATCGCGGCCTCGCGCGGCGTGGGCAAGCTCGGCGTGCGCATGCCGGCCGATCGAAGACTCCGGGTCCTGCTGCAGAGCGTGGGGCCGGTGACGGGCACCAGCGTCAACCGCTCCGGCAAGCCTCCTCTCGGCAACCCGGACGCGGTCGAGGCCTTGTTCCGCCGGGAGGTCGACTGGCTCGTGGACGGGGGAAGGACTCCGGGCGGAAAGCCCTCCACGGTGGTGGACGCCACGGCCGATCCGCCCGCGGTCCTGCGGGAGGGCGCCTACGCCTGGGTCCGTTCGGAATCGGGCGCGAGGCGATAAGAAGCGAGCGGGCGGCGGCGCGGGATCCGCCGGGCCTGCTGCTAAGATCCGCGTCCTCATGGGCCTGATCAAGGACTATGCAGGCAAGCGCCCCCGGCTGGGAGAGCGCGTCTATCTGGCGGAGACCGCGGCGCTGATCGGGGACGTCGTGCTCGGAGACGATGTCTCGGTCTGGTACAACTCGGTCGTTCGCGGCGACTGCAACTACATCCGGATCGGAGACCGCTCCAACGTCCAGGACAGCTGCGCCATCCACGTCACTGAGGGGCGCTACGCGACGGTCCTGGAGGAAGAGGTCACGCTCGGGCACGGCGCCATCGTGCACGGCGCGGTCGTTCGGCGCGGCGCGCTCATCGGGATCCGCGCGACGGTCTTGGACGGCGCCGACATCGGCGAGTTGGCCTTCATCGGGGCGGGGGCGCTGGTCGCGCCGCGCACGATCGTGCCGTCCCGCACGCTCTGGCTGGGGGTCCCGGCGCGGGAGGTCCGGGCGCTCTCCGACCCGGAGGTCGAGGACCTGAAGCACTACCACCTCCACTACCTCGGCTACAAGCAGGAGTATTTCCGGATCGACGGGAAGTGGGCGCGATGACGCCGCGCTACCGGGCCGTCAAGGGAACGCGGGATCTCTTTGCTCCGGAGACCGAGCGGTGGGCGGCCGCGGAGTCCGTCTGCCGCGAGGTCTTCCGCGCGCACGGATACGGAGAGGTCCGGACACCGGTGCTCGAGCACACCGGGTTGTTCGAGCGGTCGGTCGGCGAGACGACCGACATCGTCCACAAGGAGATGTACACGTTCCGGGACCGGCGGGGACGTTCCCTCACGATGCGGCCGGAGAACACCGCGGGTGTCGCGCGGGCGGTCATCGCGAATGGGATCGCGACCGGGCCGATGCCCCTGCGCCTCTACTATTTCGGCTCGCAATTCCGATACGAGCGGCCGCAGGCCGCGCGGTACCGCGAGTTCCGCCAGATCGGGGTGGAGCTCTTCGGGGTCGAGGGCCCGGCCGGCGAGGCCGAGGTGCTCGGCATGCTCTTCGCGTTTCTGACGGAGCTGGGGTTCGTGAATCTCTCCGTCTCGATCAATTCGGTCGGAACGGGGGAGACGCGCGCCGCCTACGCCGACGCGCTGCGCAGGCACTTCGACTCCGCGACCGACGAGCTCTCCGAAGAAGACCGCCGGCGCCTCGTCGAGAGTCCGCTGCGGCTCTTCGAGTCGAAGGACCCGGCCGTGCGGCGGCGGCTCGCCGACGCACCGAAGACGCGCGACTTCCTCGACCCCGAGTCGCGGCGCCATCACGAGCAGGTGCGGCGCCTGCTCTCGGAGGCCGGGATCGCGTGCGAGGAAGATCCCTCGCTCGTGCGCGGGCTCGACTACTACACGCGGACGGTCTTCGAGGTGATCTCGAAGGACCTCGGCGCGCAGGACGCGATCCTCGGGGGGGGCCGCTACGACAACCTGGTCGAGTCGCTCGGCGGGCCGCCGCTTGCCGCAGTGGGGTTTGCGATCGGCGAGGACCGGCTGCTGCAGGTCGCGCCGTTTCGCCTGCCGGCGCGGGGCTTCGTTCTCGTGCTGCCCCAGGGGCCGGAGGAGCTGCCCGAGGCGCTGCGGCTGGCCGCCGACGTGCGCCGCGCCGCGCCGGGGACCTCGGTGGAAGTGGATCTGAACGCCCGCGGCTTCCGGAAGGGCCTCTCGCGCGCCGGCGTGCTCTTCGAGGAGGCGGCCGTCCGCGGCTACGACCGCGACCGGATGTTCGTGGCGCTGCTCGGCGCAGACGAGAAGGCTGCGGGCACCGTGACGTGGAAGAACCTCGCGACCGGCGGCCAGGAGACGTTCTTGCGGTCGGAGCTCCCGCGACGGGTCGGAGCGGGGAGGGAAGCTTGAGCCGCGAGCGGCAGCCGGCCGGAGAGCTTCGGGCCGCCGACGCCGGCCGGCGGGTCCGGCTCCAGGGATGGGTCGGGCGGCGGCGGGACCTGGGGGAGCTCATCTTTCTCACGGTCCGGGACTCGAGTGGCATCGTGCAGGTTCTCTTCGACCGGTCCCGTTGTCCCGCCGGGGCGGTGGACGCCGCGGGGCAGGCGCGCGCGGAGGACGTCGTCGAGATCGAAGGGGAGGTCGCGCTGCGCGGGCAGAAGCAGCGCCACCGCGACCAGCCGACCGGAGAAGTCGAGATCATCGCCTCGAGCCTGACGTTTCTCTCCCGGTCCGACACCCCTCCCTTCCTCGTCGAGGACCGCACCAACGCCACCGAGGAGCTGCGCCTGCAGTACCGGTATCTCGACCTGCGGCGGCCCGTCATGCAGAAGAATCTGCGCCTGCGCGACGAGATCGCCTTCCGGATCCGACAGACCCTGCACGAGCGTGGCTTCCTCGAGATCGAGACGCCGATGCTCACGCGCTCGACACCGGAAGGGGCGCGCGACTTCCTCGTCCCCTCGCGCGCGCACCGCGGAAAGTTCTACGCGCTGCCGCAGTCGCCGCAGCTCTTCAAGCAGATCCTGATGATCGCGGGGCTCGAAAAGTACTACCAGATCGCCCGCTGCTTCCGCGACGAGGACCTGCGGGCGGACCGGCAGTTCGAGTTCACGCAGATCGACCTCGAGATGTCCTTCCCGACGGAAGAGGATGTCTTCGACACCGTCGAGGCGTTCCTCGCCGCGGCATTCGCCGCGGCGGGCATCGAGGTGGAGCGTCCGTTCCGGCGGCTGACCTACGCCGAGGCGATGGAGCGTTACGGTACGGACCGGCCGGACCTGCGCTTCGATCTGCCCCTGGTCGAGCTGACCGGAGAGTCCTCGGGCAGCGGTTTTGCTCCGTTCGAGAAGGCGCTTTCGGGAGGCGGGACCGTGCGGGGCCTGCGGGTCCCGGGCGGCGCCGCCTGGAGCCGCCGGAAGCTCGACGAGCTCGCGGCGCTGGCGCAGGAGCATGGCGCGGGAGGGCTGGTCTGGATCAAGAGGGCCGCGGGCCAAGTGACCTCGCCCGCCAAGAAGAGCCTGCCCGAGGCGACGCTCGCCCGGCTGCTCGAGAAGGCGCGGGTCGCCGACGGCGACCTGCTGCTGGCCGTCGCCGACCGCGAGAAGGCGGCCTTCGCGGCGCTCGCGGCGCTGCGGGGCGCGGCGGCCCGGGAGTCCGGGCTCGTGGAGGAGTCGAAGTACGTCTTTTGCTGGATCACGGAGTTCCCGCTGCTCGGGTTCGACGAGACGGCGGGGACCTGGTTCCCCATGAACCATCCCTTCACCGCGCCGCGGGAGGAGGACCTGGAGCTGCTCGAGTCCGAGCCGGGGCGCGTGCGGGCGCGCGCCTACGATGTGGTCGTCAACGGATGGGAGCTGGGCTCGGGCTCGATCCGCATCCACTGCGCCGACCTCCAGGAGCGCGTGTTCCGGAGGCTCGGGATCTCGGAAGAGGAAGGGCGCGAGCGCTTCGGCTTCCTGCTCGACGCCCTGCGCTACGGCGCCCCGCCGCACGCCGGCATCGCC
>JBOGJK010000803.1:0-1523 GCA_050745345.1 Thermoanaerobaculia bacterium | reverse complement strand
GGTCGTAGTAATTCTGGCCCGTGGCGTCGAAGGCCGTCGAGTTCTCGACGACGTGAACCCTTGCGCCGAGAACGCGCATGACCTTCGGGCTCGCGATCTGGTTTGCGGTGGTCAGGTTGGTGAAGAGGCCGTTGTTGCCATCCGTGGTGTTGAAAATCGAGACGGTCGAAAGGGCAGTGGCGGCGGCGAAGAGCACGGAGCCGTAGGTGTCCTGCCTGATCCATTCGAGCACGGCGCGACGGCCGGGCGCGAACGGGGAAACTTCCCGGTTGGCCATGACTGTTTCTCCTGCTTTTCCTTGAGGCCGTTTATCGGGGAGGCCCCTTACCCCGCTTGCCGGTCAATGTCCTGGCGATCCGTGGCAGGCTTTCGCCCGCCCCGGTCGTCAGCTAGTACGTCGCAATCTCGTCGGCGTCGGAAATGCCCGCGTCGATTTCGTCCTCGCTCACTCCGGAAATGTCCTCGGAGTCGTCGTCGGAGAGTTCCATCGTCTCGTCCTCGGACAGACCGAACGTCTCATCCTCGGAAAGGCCGGCGGTCTGAACGTAGTCCTGAAGCTGGATGAAGTCGGCCAGGCCCGTGGCCCCGCGGGCAACGTCACCCATGAAACCCTTGTCCTCAAGCTGCTTGGAAAGGGTCGCCTTGACGATGCCGCCGAACGCCCGCACGCCCGGACCCGCCGACGAAATCGCGGCGATGAGTGCGGAATTGCGGAAACCGAGACGGCGGAAGAGCCAGGCCGTCATGCCTCCCGTGAATCCGGCGATGGCGCCGAAGAGGATCGGCCTGCCCCAGACGTTCTTGAAGCTGGCCGGGTCGTCTCCCTGAGCCACAACGGGCGGGATGAAGTAGTTGACCATCGCCCCGGAGCCGAAGTAGCCCGTGAAGAACACGAGGCCAGCCGCGGCGGCCTGGACGGTGCCGTTCACGATGGTTCCCGCGATGCCGGGAAGCGCGATCTTGAACGGGATGACCTGGGCGACGGCCATGCCGCCCATTCCGCCTCTGCCGCCCGGGTTCCGCGTCCGCGAACGCCGGCGGGAATGCGTGCGACCCATGCGGCTCCGGCGACGCCGGGGGTTGGCGAGCGCGAACATTTCGCCCGGGTTGCGCGAACGACGCCGCGAACGCCGGCGGGAACTGCGGCCGCCGCGTTTCCGGCCACGGCCTTTCCGGGGATTCCAGCCGCGCCCCGCTCCGCGGAAGCGGAGCTTGCGGTGACCCCGAGCCTTGCGGCCCGAGTAGCGGCCACGGCGAGTACGGAAGAGCGGATTCTTCCGGCGAGCGCGGCCATAACGGCGACCTGCACGGCGACCCCGGCGACTCTTGCTGCGACGCGGGGGGTTGGCGAGGACTAACCCGTACATGGGAAACCTCCGAACCCTCTGCGGCCGAGGTCGGCCGCGTGTCTCTCAGGTCCGGGCGCGTGTCCCGTGTCGGAAAGCCGGCGGAGCTCCATGAGCCCCGTACTCCGGCGAAGTCTATTGACGGCTCCCCCTGAAGGTCAAGGGGAAACGTTTACG
>JBOGJK010000802.1:0-7125 GCA_050745345.1 Thermoanaerobaculia bacterium | reverse complement strand
AACGGAGCGTAGAGGCCGAGCACGCGAACGGGCGCGGACGGGCTCGCCTCACGCAGCGACGAAAGGATCGCGCGCAGGTTCGAGGCATAGCGGTCCCGGGCCGCCGCGACGCTCTCCAGAGGTGCCGCGGGCGAGCCGCCGCCGCGCGGCACGGCGTGGGACAGGTCGTTGCCTCCCACCGAGAGGAGGATCCAGCTCGCCGACGCGGCGAGAGATCGGACGTTCGCCTTTTCAACCAGCTCGCGCACCTCGGCCGACTCGGCGCCGTTGACGGCGAGATTGGCGATCTGGGCCGGTCCTCGCTTTCGCAGCGCCTCGAGCACATCGGTCGAGAACCCTCGGCCGGACTCGTCCCCGGTGCCGCGGGCAAGCGAGTCGCCGAGCACGAGGAGGAGCCGCCCGGAAGGCCCTCCCGCCGGCAGCGGCGCGGCGCGGGGCGGCGGGGGAGCGGCGCCGAGCGGCTTTCCGACCGAGCCGCGCAGAGCGAGCCAGAAGCCGGCGGCGAAAAGAAGTGTCGCGAGCACCCCGACCACGGCCGGAAGGCGCCAGAGCCAGAAGCGCGAGCAGACGGGTGCCACGCTCCGAATCATACGGAACCCCAGTTGGACGGCGCCCGGTATCCCGGCTTGTGAGAGATTCTCCGGCGTGGCCGAGGCCGTTCTCTCCGCCGAGCACCTGACGAAGAGGTTCGGAGACCGTGTGGCGGTTTCCGATGTCTCCTTCGAGCTCTCCGAGGGAGAGGTCTTCGGCTTTCTCGGGCCCAACGGCGCCGGCAAGACGACCACGATCCGGATGCTGGTCGGCCTCGCGCGGCCGGACCGCGGACGGGTCCGCATCCGCGGTTTCGACCTCGCGCGCGACTTCACGCGGGCGATGGCGCACGTGGGGTGCATCGTCGAGTCGCCGGATCTCTATCCTTATCTGACCGGGCGCGAGAACCTGATGCACTTCGCGCGCATGCTCCCCGACGGCGCGGCGGAGCGAATCCCGGAGCTGGCCCGGCTGGTCGTGCTGGAAGAGCGTCTCGACGAGAAGGTCTCCACCTACTCGCTCGGGATGCGACAGCGCCTGGGGATCGCGCAGGCCCTGCTCGGAGCGCCGGACCTGCTGATCCTGGACGAGCCCGCCAACGGCCTCGACCCGGCGGGCATCCGGGAGATCCGGCGCCTCGTGCGCGCGCTCGCCTCCGAGCGCGGCATCGGCGTCTTCGTTTCGAGCCATCTGCTCTCGGAAGTCGAGCAGATGTGCGACCGCGTCGCGATCATCCACCGCGGCCAGACGCTGGCGACCGGGCCGGTCTCGGAGCTGCTGTCGCGGTCCGCCTCGGGCTTCCGCATCTCGGCGCGGCCCGCGGAGATGGCGGCGGAAGTACTCGCCCGGACACTTCCCGGAGTCGTCGAGACCGACGGGGACGGGGCGTTGCTCGTCTCGGCGCCTGCCGACGCGATCCCGGCGGCGGTGCGGGCGCTGGCGGCGGCGGGGGTCGAGGTCTTCGCCGTCGAGCGGCGCGCCTCGACTCTGGAGGACGTGTTCCTCGAGGTGACGGGAGGGGAGACGGTGTGAAGTCGGGCATGTCACCACCCTCACCCCGGCCCTCTCCCGGGGGGAGAGGGTGAAATTCCTTCCGCTCGTCGAGAACGAGGTCCTCAAGCTCTGGAAACGGCGGCGCTTCCGCCTCGTGCTCCTGATCCTGGTCGCGCTGATCGGCATCATCGTCTTCGCGCAGGTCGAGGGGCGCCGCCGCTTCGCCTCGCCCAAGGACTGGCGCATCGACACGCAGGAGCAGGTCGCGCGCATGCGCAACTGGCTGCGGCGGGGGCAGCTCCCGGACACGCAGCGCCGTTGGGTCCAGTTCGAGATCGCGCGGCTGCAGTACCACCTGGACCGAAAGATCAACCCGGACGAGGTCTCGGGGCCGCTCTTCACGCGCGGCTTCGCCAACGCGGCGAGCTACCTTCTGCTCCACCTGCTGGCGATCGTCTTCGCCGCGGACATCGTTTCCTCGGAGTTCTCGGAGGGCACGGTCAAGCTCCTCCTGACGCGGCCGGTCGGCCGGCGCCGCGTGCTCGCCTCCAAGCTCGTGGCGCTGCTGCTCGCCGTGGGTCTGACGGTGCTGGTCGGCGGGATCGTGGCCTACCTCTTCGGCGGCCTCGCCTACGGGTACCGCGGCTGGGACGCTCCGGTCTTGACCGGGTTCCGGCTCTCCCCGGGCGAGACGTTCGACTCCTCCGGCGTGCGGGCGGTGCCGCTCTGGCAGGACGCGATCCTCGTCTTCGGCCTCGCCTGGTTCGCGACGGCGACGGTCGGCGTGATCGGCTTCATGACCTCGGTGCTGCTGCGCTCGACGGCCGCCGCGATGGGCACGATGTTCGCCGCGCTCATCCTGGGGACGATCCTGCCGAGGCTGGCCTCTTCCTGGGAGTTCCAGAAGTACCTCTTCGTCACGAACCTGCCGTTGCCCGACTACTACACGGGCTCGCCGCCGCCGATCCCGGGCATGACGGTGCCCTTCTCCGTCGTGGTGCTCGCGGTGTGGGCGGCGGCGGCGCTGGCCGTCTCCTTCGCCGTGTTCGCCCGGCGCGACGTGCTCGCGTAGCCCGGCCGGCTGCGGGTTCGAAGCTTTGACAGGCGAGTCCGCTCCTGTTGATAGAATCCGCTCGAAACAAGAGGCCGGCGCGGGCTGCGGCCTGGAGCCGTCGGCAGCGCGGTCTCGCGGAGGAAGGGAGCACAGATGCAGTTCACGGCAAACGAGGCTCAGTACGTCCTGGCGACGCTGCTCGCGCAGAAGAAGCTGCGCGCCTCCCAGGTTCGGGCGGCGCTGCGGTGGCGGCGGGAGGAGATCCGCAAGCTGCGCGAGAAGCTCGCGTCGCTGGAGAGCCTGGATGGCGCCGCCGGGGCTTCCCGGCGTCAGAACCGCTCGCGCCGGCGCCGCGGCGCGCGAAGGGGAAAGCTGTCGCCGCGCGTCCGCAGCCTGCGCCGTCTTCAGGGGCGCTACATGGGGTTCGTCCGCCGCCTGAAGCCGGCGAAGAAGGCGAAGGTGCGCGCCGTGCTCGAGAAGCGGGGGCTGCCGGCGGCGATCAAGCTCGCGGCGTCCATGACGAAGAAGTCGTAAGGCCCGCCGACCGGAGGAATTCCGAGGGCTCATGGCCGGAAGACAGAGCGACCCGCCCGCGACGGACAAGTCGAAACGCCCGTCGGGCGCGAAGAAGCGGCTGAGCCCGGAGCAGTACGAGCTGAAGATCCGGTGGGACAAGGCACGGCAGGTCCTGGACGTCACGCCGACCGGGGTGCAGTTCGACTTCGACAGCCCGCTCAAGGTCGGCATGAAGTACCCCGTCACGCTGACCGCCCCGGGCGTGTCCCTTTCCTCGACGGTCGAGGTGACGCGCTGCCAGTTGACGGTGCAGCCCGACAGCGGGCGCTTCTTCCGCGTGACCGGCCGCTTCTACCCCTACGTCGAGTAGGCCCCGTCCTGGGAGTCTGTCCGATTAATGCCCTACTGCGCGCGGCGATGCTCTCGCTGCGAGCGGAATGCTCGACCGGTTGTGCGGCGTAGCCGGGCTACGCCTCCGCCCGGTTTTCCTGCGCTCCCGCTCTCGCATCGGCCTCCCCGCGCTCGCGACAGGCCTTTCTCGGACAGACTCCAAGGGACGTTAGACTCGGACGGGCGGAAAGGAGGCGCCATGACGCTTTCGGGAAAATCGGCGGTCGTAACCGGAGGGACGGGAGCCCTCGGGAGCGCCGTCGTGCAGGCCTTCCTCGCCGAGGGCGCCCGCGTGGCGGTTCCCTTCCGGCGCGCGGGGGAGCTGGAGGACCTGCGCAAGTCGGCCGGGATCGGTCCCGACGCCTCGCTTTCGGGGGCCCTGCTCGATCTGACCGACGAGGGCGCGGTCGCCGACTGGTTCGAGACGCTGGCCGAGGACCGCGGCGGCCTCGACATCCTCGTCAACGCGGCCGGCGGGTTCGCGGGCGGCGCTCCCGTGCACGAGACGCCCTGGTCGCTCTGGCAGCAGCAGATGGACCTGAACCTGAAGACGGCAGTGTTGTCGAGCCGCGCGGCCGTGCCCCACCTGGTCCGGCGCGGCGGCGGCGCGATCGTGAACGTCTCGAGCCGCCCGGCGACCCAGGACGGGAAGAATCTTGCCGCCTATGCCGCCGCCAAGCGGGCGCTCCTGCAGCTGACCGAGGCGATGGCGGCGGAGCTGCGGGACCAGCGCATCACGGTCAACGCGATTCTCCCCTCCATCATCGACACCGAGGCGAACCGCAAGGCGATGCCGAAGGCCGACTTCTCCCGCTGGCCGAAGGCGGAAGAGATCGCACGCGTCATCCTGTTCCTCGCCGGGCCGGACGCGCGCCTGGTCAGCGGAGCGCGGATACCCGCCTACGGAAGGGCCTGAGAGGTGAGGCTCCGACGGGGTCGGCTGCGGCATCGCTCATACCCTGTTGTGTTATGACGCGCTCAGAGAATTGGAGGAGCCATGAACGTCAGGAAGTTGATGCAGGGACTCTCTTATTCGGGAAAAGTCAAAGGCAAGCGACAGACCTATCACGTTTTCGAAGGCTCCACGTTCTTCCTCGTGTTGTCTTTCTCCCGCACCAAGCGGAACGCCGGGAACTTCAACGCCGTTGAAACCGCAGCGGTGGACTACGTCCAGGAACGGTGCGCCGGAACCCAGGGCGTTACGACCAGCGATGTCGTCCAGAAGGGGCGAAGATCGCGCCACGTTCCAAATGCACTCGCCGCATTGAACATTCTGTACGTGCTCGCGGCCACGGGTCGCGCAAGCATCGACACCCGACGCGCCGGTCCGAAGTTGTTTTTCAATGTCAGGAGATGAACGGGCGGGGAGATAGCTGACGGTTTAGACGGGAAACGTCGGTTGCAGTTTCGACTCCCTCTTTACCCTTTGGTTTGTCGAGCCTGATCGGTCTCTGGAAAACAGAAACCGGGACCGCCCGAGTCCGCCGAGGAGCAGACGCCCGGGCGCTCCGGGTTGGCTACCGGTCGGCGCGGGAAGAGGTCATCGCCCGACGGGGCGCGTGACGACCGGCTCGAAGCGGTCGTTGTCGGGCCCGAAGTTTGCGGCGAGGTAGGCGACGAGCTCGTCCTTCCTGTCCGCCGGCACCGCGGCGCCCCAGCGAACCATCTTCTCCACCGAGGCAATCCACTGCGTCCCGGTCAGCCGCTGTTGCGCGATCATGCTGGCCGAGTGACACTGCAGGCAGGCCTGGTCGGCCACGGCCTTGCCGGGCCCCTCCGGAAACTGCGCCAGCCTCGTCCCGAGGACGGGGAGCCTCACGTCGAAGTTCGCGGCCGCGGAGGACTTGCTTCGCGGCTTCTTCTTCGCCGCCTGCCCGAGCGAAGGCGCCGCGTGCCCGAGCCACAGCGCCGAGGCAAGCGACGCCGCGGCCAGAGCCCGTGCCAGCCCCGCCTTCCGCCTCACGCCGTGACCTCGATCTCGACCGAATGCCAGGCGTTGTAGAGGTAGCCGCTCGGGTTCCAGACGGCCTCCCGCGGCTGCACGCTGCCCCGGCTGTCGGTCGCGCGCGCGTGGAGGGTCGTCCTGCCGGGCGCCTTCGGCTCCCACCGGAAGGACCAGAGCCGCCACGCCCACGGATCGTGCCGCGGATCGAGCGCCGCCTCCTGCCAGGTGGCGCCGGCGTCCTGTGAGATCTCGACCCGCGCGATGTCGGGCGCGCCGGAGAAGGCGAAACCGCGGATCGTGGCCACGGTCCCGGCCTTCGCGCTGGCCGGTACCTGCGTGAAGTTCGACTTGACGGAAAGCTCGGTGAGAGGGCGCATCTGTTCGGGCGGCACGGGCGCCCCCGGCTCTCCCGGCCTCTCCGGGAACCTGTAGGCGGTCTCCATGTAGAAGCCGGTCTGCGGCTCGGGCTGCGGGCTCAGGCGCATGAGCCACTTCATCCAGTGCTCCCCCGCCCATCCCGGCACGACCAGGCGCGCCGGGGCGCCATGCAGCGCCGGCAGCGGAGCGCCGTTCATCTCCCAGGCGATGATTCCATCCGTCACGGCCTTCTCGAGCTCGAGGCTCCGGTGAAAGGGAGGGACCTTCTCGGGCGGCCTGTCGCTGCCGTAGGCGTGGAGGTGCTTGGCGGAGGCCTTCAGGCCCGCCCGCTCCAGCACGTCCCGGACGCGCACCCCCGTCCAGCGGGCGTTTCCGACCGCGCCGTAGCGCCACTGGACGCCGGGGACCGGCGGCCGAAAGAGCCCCCGCCCGTTGCCGGCGCACTGCAGCACGCAGGTCGCCTCCGCCCGCGGCAGCTTCTTCAGCTCCGAAAGCGTCAGCGCGAGTGGCCTCTCGACCTCGCCGTCCACGGCGAGCGTCCAGCGCTTCGCGTCGGGGTACATCGGGTTCCAGTGGTGGCGCACGAAGAAGAGGTCGTTGTCCGTGATGTAGGTCGTCAGCGCGTCGAGCGGGGTCTCGGCGTCGATGGCGTACCCGTTGACTTGCAGCATCCGGCGCTTCTCTTTCGGCACTGCCTCCGCGGTCGCGGCCAGCGCGACGGCGAGGAACTCGCGTCGGGTGAGGCGCCGGGACACCATGACAAAGTCTAACTCGGGGTCGGATCTCTCAACTTGCCAGCTTCTCCGGCGAGTTCACAACTTCACGGACCTGACCCCCGCTTGAGCCCCTCGAGGAGCTCGAGGAAGGCTTCCTCGCCGCGCAGGCTCTCCAGATCCTCGTCCTTCTCCATCGACGCGGCGTCGCGGAAGCCCTTCCCGACGGCCGTGCTCAGGCTGGCGAGCGCGCCCTTCTCGTCTCCGGCCTGCGCCTGCAGGCACGCGAAGTTGTACCAGACGGCGCCGGCCCGCTCCGGCGAGACGTGCGCCGCGACGGCCGCGCAGAGGGAGGCGTGGCGCGCGTCGCGACGCTCGAGGTACTGGCGCGGGAGATAGAACGACGTCTGAACGAAGAGCGCGGCGAGCAGCCGGCGGGCAGAGAGGCGCTCCGCCTCGGACTTGCCCGACTCGGCGCGGCGGCGCAGGGCAGGGAGTCTCAGGTCCTGCGCCACGCGCTGCGGCGGGACCGACTCCTCGGACCGCAGATCGGCCATCAGCTTCCGGGCCAGCTCCTCGTAGGTCCGTTCCTCCTGATCCTCGAG
>JBOGJK010000801.1:0-2804 GCA_050745345.1 Thermoanaerobaculia bacterium | reverse complement strand
GAGCTGGGCCAGAAGTCGCTGGCACTGGTTTCGCTTTCCCTTTTCGCTCGAGGATCAGGTCCTTTGGAGCCATTCTCTCCGGGCATGGTTCTGTCCGCGCGACGAGTCGGCCATCGAGTGCATGCTCCATCTCCCGCGCTATGAACCTGTGGACTGGGTTGCCCCCGGTCCGGGCGACGTGCTTTTCGATGTCGGGGCCTATGTCGGGTGGTATGCGGTTCGAGCGGCCCGCGCCGTTGGCCCCTCCGGCCGCGTCGTGGCCGTGGAGCCCGACCCTCACAACGCGGCCCAATTGGAGAAGACTCTTTCCTTGAACCATCTGGATAACGTTTGTGTGGTTCGCAATGCGGCTTGGTCCGTTACGGGACCCGTTGGTTGGCATGCTTCGCATCTTCCCGTGTGGCATCGCGTGGAACCTGTACAAGGTGCTGCAACCGTCGAAGCCATTACCGTAGACGATCTCGTCGCCGCTCTCCATCTTTCCCGCGTGGACTGGCTCAAGCTGGACGTCGAAGGCGGAGAGGTCGAGGTCCTCCGCGGTGCCATGCGCACCCTTCGGGACTTCAGGCCGGTCTTGTTCATTGAGGTTCACAACACCCTTCCGGCCCTCAGGAGTCTCCTGGAGCCTCTCGGCTATTCCGTGGAACTGGCTTCCTTTGACGTGCCGCCGGAAAAACACGGCTGGCTGCGGATGCGTCCCGCATGACACATATGGTCTTGCGCTAAGGATGAAAAAGGAAGTCCTGATCCTGACCTCCGAGAATCCCGAGCGCCCCGGAGGCGTGGAGCACCTCGTGCGCGAACTTGCGCGTGGACTCGAGGCCAGGGACTACGAGGTTGCTGTGCTTCACCGTGCAAACTCCTTGCCGCCACGCCTGCGGACCTCCGCGAACTGGCTCTCCCGCCAGCTCTCCAGCCTCTTGCTTGGTTTCTACGTGGGAAGGGAAGTGCGCCGGCGCCTCCACCAGGGCGTGGCGGCGTTGATTTCCAACGGGCCTGTCGGCTGGCTTCCCATCGGTCTCCCCAACGGTTCGTCCTGCAGGCAGATTCATTTTTACCACGGCACCTACCGCGGGCAGGCCGATGCCATCCGTCCCCTCATCTCTCGCCCGGGCTACCTGAAGCTGAAATGGTGGGAGGCCATGCTGTTCGAGAATTGCAGCGGTCGCCGCAAACTGTGTCTCAGCAACTCCGATCAGACCCGCGACGAAGTCCTCCGCTTCTTTGGCCATTCCGCCCGCACCGTGTGGCTTCCTCTCGACACCGCGCACTTCCGGCCCTTGCAGCGCTCCGCCTGCCGCCGCGAATTCCGACTGCAGGAAAACGCGCCCGTGGGGCTGTTTGTCGGCAGCACCCATCCCCAGAAGGGCTTCCCGGTCGTTCGTTCCCTGACGGAGAGTCTGCCCCATGTTTCCTGGCTTCTCGCCATGCGCGGCGATGTGCCCCAAGAGCTCTCCGCCAAACACAACGTCAGAGTTCTGCCTGACGCCCCCTATGCCCTCCTCCCCCGACTCTACAGCGCTGCCGATTTTTCCGTGTGCCCATCCCGCTACGAATCCTTCGGCTATGCGGTTGCCGAGTCGCTGGCCTGCGGCACCCCGGTGATTGCCTCGCCCGGCGGTGCCAGCCGGCTCTTCCTGCAAAGGCCGCCGCTGGACAGGCTGTTGATCCCGGACGCGAACGACGTCTCTGCTTTCCGCGCCGCCGTCATAGACCTGTTGCACGATCCCACGTCCTATCGCTCCGCCATCCAGAGCGAGGTGCGACCGCTCTTGCAGGACCTGCTGGCCCCGGAGAACTGGTGGCCCAGATTTCTTGCGGTGACCGGCCTGTGAGGGAGCAGCTCTGGCTCCGGCTTCGCAACACGCCTCTGCTGCGCCACGCCTATGCCGTTCCCGGGTTGCGGCAGCTTCTTTCGGCTTCCAGCCGGCTGCTGGTTCCCTCTTCGCGCCAGCGTCTTCTGCGTGTCCGCAGCGGGCTTGGCGAAGGTCTGCTCCTGCGCCTGAGTCCGCGCTGGGAGGTTTCTCTCTGGCAGGGGACGTACGAACCCGAAGTCCAGCGGCTGCTCGACCGGCTCCTCCGCCCGGGAATCACTTTCTACGACATAGGTGCGGGAATTGGTTTCTACAGCTTTGTCGCTGCCCGCAGAGGTGCGCAGGTGTTCGCTTTCGAGCCCGATGAAAAGAACGCGCGGTATATCGAAGAGCATGGCCGTATGAACGGTGTGTTGCCCGGCCTGCAAGTCATCCACAAGGCTGTTTATTCCCGCACCGGCGAGATGAGCCTGCATGCGGCCCGCTGGGAGCGCGGCCACGGCAACGCGGCCGTGAACCTTGACCAGCCCGCTTCTACTGCCTCACTTCGCATTTCGTGTGTCACCCTCGACCATTTCGCCGTGGAGCACCCTCTCCCGCAGCTGCTCAAAGTGGACGTCGAAGGGGCTGAGTCCGAGGTCTTGAAGGGTGGCACTGAGCTCTTCTCCGCCGTGAGGCCGGATCTGCTTTGCGAAGTCCACGATTCACCGAATCGCGCTTTTGTTGAGGACTGGCTGCGTTTGCGGGGCTACACTTTCCGTTGGCTCGAAGGCGAAGAAACATTTCCACGGCACGTTTTCGGCTCGGCTCGGCACAACGCTTTGGGAGAGCCCGCACCGTGAACCTCTCCACGCGCCAGACCCGCCCTGCATCCGTTTCCGTCATCATCCCCACGTTCCAGCGCCCTCGCGCCCTGGAAGAGTGCGTCCAGTCGCTCCTTGACCAGACCGCACCTCCGCACGAGATCCTCGTCGTCGGCCGCCAGGGGGA
>JBOGJK010000800.1:0-1541 GCA_050745345.1 Thermoanaerobaculia bacterium | reverse complement strand
GTTGGGGCCGGTCACCAGTACGGGCACGTCCGCCGCCGCGACCTGGACCGCGAAGGAGACGAGCCGGTGCATGGCGTCGCTTTCGTAGACGAGGCCGCAGAGGTCGTAGCGGGAGGCGAGCTCGGCTCGCGACTCGGCTCGCCCTTTCTTGAGCCTTTCGTTCTCGATCTGCAGCGCGCGCATCGAGAGCAGGGTCCGGACGGAGGCCACGAGCTTCACGTCGTCCCAGGGCTTGGCGAGGTAGTCGTTGGCGCCCTCGCGCACCAGGGCGACCGCCGTTTCGAGCGACGTCCAGGCGGTCATCAGCATCACGGGCATGGCCGGGTCGACGGCCCGGATCTGGCGGAAGAGAGCGATGCCTTCCTCGCCCGAGGTCGCCGCAGGCCCGAAGTTCATGTCCTGGACGACGAGGCCGACTCCCCCGCTCGAGACCCGGGCAACCGCTTCGGCTGGAGTGCGGACCACCTCGCACGGGATGTCGTGGACCTCGAACAGGATCGCCAGGGCACGCGAAACGGCCGGCTGATCCTCGACGATCAGGACCCCCGGCATTCTCCTTGCCCTGGCCGCTCTGCCCCGCGGCCTCGAACGGGGCCCCGGGCCGGCTGCGGGCGACCCCAGCGCCTCGACAAGCATTTCCTCCAGATACGAAGGACGTCGTACAGAGGTTCCGCGGTCAGAGCGCTCAAATGAGAGGGCATGCTCAGACGTTCCGGGTGGCCACGGCCGGAGGCACGCGGACCCCCTTCAATGCCGGAAAGAACGTGGCCGCCAGGCCGG
The DNA here is from genome assembly GCA_050745345.1 of Thermoanaerobaculia bacterium. Lineage (GTDB taxonomy): Bacteria > Acidobacteriota > Thermoanaerobaculia > UBA5066 > Gp7-AA6 > DATBFU01. Next base: position 761 of record JBOGJK010000800.1, on the reverse strand, counting down.
TCGCAGAGAGGGCAAAGACCCCGCCCACCACGAGGAGGGGCTCGATCTTCGTTCCGCTCAACTTGGTGACCAGAAGGATGTTCAAGACATAGGCGAAGAGGCAGCCGAGGACGAGCCCCATGCCCGTCACGAGCCAGTTCTCGAGCAGGAAGTAGCGCAGGATATCCACTTTCTGCGCCCCGAGAGCTCGCCGGGTGCCGATCTGGCGCGTGCGCTCGGCCACCGAGAAGACGGTGATACCGACGATACCGAGCGTCGTCACGAAGACGAGCAGGAAAATGACGAGCGACAGGATCTTGATGAGCAGCGCCGACTGCGACTGGAAGCGCTGCTTGATCTCAGAGACCGGCGTGACCCGCACGTTTCGGCCGCCGTTGACGGCCAGAAGAGCCTTCTCGACCTGCGCCCGGACGGCCGCCATCTGGCCGGGCTCGACCCGCACGAGGTAGGGCACTCCCCCTTCGAAGCTGTGGGACCGGGTCGTGAAGAACATCACGTACTCGTGGATGGGCCAGCTATAGGGGTTGTAGAAGCGGTCGATGACACCGACGACGACGTACTGGTCCCCGTCCGAGTCTTCGAGCCTCTTTCCGAGCGACTGGCCGTCGGCGAAGAGAAGCTTCGCGAATGCCTTGCTGATGATGATGTCCTGCGAGAGCTTCTCGAGCGGCTGCCCGTCGGGCCCCACGGGCCGGCTGGCCGCAACCAGGTTGCGCAGCCGCAGGTTCTCCGCCTCCGTCTCCTCGCGCGTGAAATTCCGG
>JBOGJK010000799.1:0-1682 GCA_050745345.1 Thermoanaerobaculia bacterium | reverse complement strand
GCTCCAGGGCTTCCGCGTTCTCCTCGAAGAACCGAACCTTCACGTCGGCGCTCTCCCGCGCCTTGCGAAGGATGGCTTCCCTCATGTCGTGGCGGCGACGGCCGGCCTCTGCGCTTCGAGGTAGCGGCCGTACTGATAGTAGGCGGCACAGGCGCCTTCGGCCGAGACCATCGTCGCGCCGAGCGGCGTCTGCGGCGTGCACTCCTTCCCGAAGGCCGGGCAGTCGCAGGGCTTCTTGAGGCCGCGCAGGATCAAGCCGCTGATGCAGACGGAGGACTCCCGAGTCAAGATCGCGTCCACTTCGAAGAGCTTCTCGGCGTCGTGCTCCCGGTACTCGTAGCGGACCTTGTATCCGGACTTGGGGATCGATCCGATGCCGCGCCACTTGCGGTCCCCCACTTCGAAAACCTCGAAGATCAAGTCGCGCGCGGGGCGGTTGCCGTCGCGCGAGACGGCGCGGACGTACTGGTTCTCCACGAGGGCCCACCCCCCTTCGAGCTGGCGGACCGCCATCCAGATCCCCTCCAGCAGGTCGATCGGCTCGAACCCCGTGATCACGATCGGGACGCGATAGCGCTCTGACAGCGCCTCGTACTCGCGGTATCCCATGACGGCACAGACGTGCCCGGGGCCCAGAAACCCCTGCACGCGGTTGCCGGGGGCCTGGAGGATCGCCGCCATCGCCGGGGGGACGAGCACGTGCGAGACAAGCATCGAGAAGTTCGTCACCCCTTCTTTCCTCGCCCGATACACGGCCATGGCGTTGGCGGGAGCCGTCGTCTCGAAGCCGATCCCGAAGAAGACGACGCGCTGGCCCGGGTTCTCGCGGGCGATCTTGACGGCGTCGAGCGGCGAGTAGACGACGCGGACGTCGGAGCCGCGGCTGCGGAGTGTCAGAAGATCCCCGCGCGAGCCGGGGACGCGGAGCATGTCGCCGAAGGAGGTGAAGATGACGTCGGGGCGGCTCGCGATCGCGTGCGCTTTGTCGATCATCTCAAGCGAGGTCACGCACACGGGGCAGCCGGGGCCGTGGACGAGCTCGATCAAATCCGGGATCATCCGATCGATCCCGTATCGGACGATCGAGTGGGTCTGGCCGCCGCAGACTTCCATCAGGACCCAAGGACGCGTGGCGGCCTCGGCGATCCTCCTCGTCAGCTTGGCGGCGATGCCGCCGTCTCGGTATTCGTCCAGGTACTTCATGACGGTTTGCTCTGCTGGTCGATGAGATCCGCCGTCAGCTCCGCCGTCTGGCCCAGCTCTTCGAGGATCTGATAGGACCTCGCGGCCTCCTCGGGATCGATCTTCGAGATGGCGAAGCCGACGTGCACCGCGACGTAGTCGCCGACGGCGGCGTCGGGCACGTACTCGAGGCAGACATCCCGCGTGATGCCGGCGAACCGGACCTTGCCAAAGCGCAGGCCCTTGACCTCCCGAACCTCCAGGATCTCGCCCGGTATGGCGAGGCACATCGTCAGCGTTCCTTTCTCGCGCGTCGCCGGAACGTCGCCACGGCCGCCTGTCCGAGGGCGAGACCCCCGTCGTTGGGCGGGACCTGGCGGTGAATCAGAACCTCGAAGCCGTCCCGCTCGAGCAGACTCTTCGCTCTCTCGGTCAAGAGTTTGTTCTGGAAGCAGCCGCCGGAAAGGGCCACACAGTTCACGCCGGACCCGTCTCTCCCT
>JBOGJK010000798.1:0-4447 GCA_050745345.1 Thermoanaerobaculia bacterium | reverse complement strand
GCGCGAGGTCCGCGATTCGATGTTGGCGGGGGAGGGATCGAAGGCCTCGCCCTGCGCGACGGCGGCCTCGCCCTTGTAGTCCTTCAGGAGCGCCGCGACGTCCGGCGAGGCCGGGATCTCCGCGCGGTCGGGCTCCCTGGTCGGGAGAAAGAGGCCGACGGTGCGGTTGGAGGGCTTCAGGTACCGGACCGCCGCCTGCTGCACCTCCTCGGCCGTCAGCTTCTTGATCCGGTCTCGGTTCAGGAAGAAGAGCCGCCAGTCGCCGGCGCCGATCCACTCCGAGAGCTCCAGGCCCACGCGGTCGGCCGAGTTCAGCGTCAGGTCGATGTTCTTCAAGAGCTCCGCGCGCGCGCGGTCGACCTCGTCCCTGGTGACGGGACTGCCGTGAATCGCGTCGAGCGTCGCGAGCATCGTCTTCTCGGCGTCTTCGAGCGAGGACTCCTGGCGCACCTGCGCGTGGAAGAGGAGGAACCCGGGGTCGTGGAGGTAGAGGAAGAAATCCGAGACCGAGGCCGCCTTCTTCGTTTCGACGAGCGCCTTGTAGAGACGCCCGGAGGGGGTGTCCGCCAGGACCTGTCCCAGGATGTCGATGGCCGGCGAGTCCGGATGGGGCCCTGACGGGACGTGGTAGGCGACGGCGATGGCCTGAACGTCTCCGACGCGGCTCAGGGTCACCCGGCGCCCGCCGTCCTGTGTCGGCTCGGCGGTGTAGGTCTTCTGCAGGGCGCGCCCGGGGCGCGGGATCTTTCCGAAGATCCGGTTGACCAGGGCGAGCGTCTTGCCCTCGTCGAATCGCCCGGCCACCAGAAGATACGCGTTATCCGGCTGGTACCAGGTCCGGTAGAAGGCCTGGAGCCGGTCGATCGGGACATTCTCGATGTCCGCGCGGGCGCCGATCGTGTCCTTGCCGTAGTTGTGCCAGAGGTACGCCGTCGAGAGGACGCGCTGCGCCAGCACCGCCTCCGGGTCGTTCTCGCCCGCCTCGAACTCGTTGCGCACGACTGTCATTTCGCTGTCGAGGTCCTTCTTCGCGATGAAGGAATTGACCATCCGGTCCGCCTCGAGGTCGAGCGCCCACTCGAGGTTCTCGTCAGTCGCCTGGAAGGTCTCGAAGTAGTTGGTGCGGTCGTACCAGGTCGAGCCGTTGGGGCGCGCGCCGTGGGCGGTCAGCTCCTGGGGAATGTTCGGGTGCTTCGGCGTCCCCCTGAAGACCAGGTGCTCGAGCAGATGCGCCATCCCCGTCTCGCCGTAGTTTTCGTGGCGGGAGCCGACGAGGTACGTCATGTTGACCGTGATCGTGGGCTTGCCCGGATCGGGAAAGAGCAGGACGCGCAGGCCGTTTCCGAGCAGGTACTCGGTGATCCCCTCGACGGAGGTGACCTTGACGGGAGCGGAAGGGGCGGCCGGCTTCGGCGCGGCCGCGGGCCTCGCCGTTTGCGCGAAGAGAGGGGCGGCGAAGGCGAGGACTGCGAGGAAAGACAGAGTCGGGCGGGCGAGTCTCACGGATCGGTCCATCGGTTCATCGGTCCATCGGTTCAACTAGCCAGGCTAATACTAGGCTCGATCCGAAAATAAAACCGTCGCGTCGTCAGTGAGATTGGGAAAAGAAGGCCTCCTGCTTGTTCTTTGGAAAGAGCGTTCGAGCGCAACTCATCTGCATGATCTGTTCTCCGCTGTTTGTTCGAGTCGGGCCGCCTAACCGCCCAGCATCAGCGGCGGCGCGAAGCGCCGTCAGCTGCATGCTGCCGAGGTTCGGCACCTCGCTGTCGATCTTCATGGGCAGCGAGCCGCTCGGGTGGCCGTGGCGGATCGACTTCTCGCGCGCCGAGGCCTTGTTGATCGCCTCCAACGGCAGGGCGACTTCGATGAGTTTCTTGCGCACCGTCACATTTCCTCCAGCAGCCAGCGGGTGGCGGCCGCCCAGGTCAGCCTTCGCGGCAGAGGCCGCCTCGGCGGGACCGCGTCGAGAGTCACGAGGAACGGCCGCGCCTTGGGATGCACTGCGGCGGCGGCCTCCAGTGCCCGGAGCTCACGCTCCCAGGTTTCGTCACCCTCGCTCTCGAGACACGGCTGCACTAGAAGGGGCGCGTCGCCGGCGCGGTGGGCGAAGAAGTCCACCTCCAAGCCCTCCGCCGTGCGCATGTACGAAACGTCCCAGCCGCGGCGCTCCAGCTCGATGAGGACCGCGGTCTCGAGGGCCCGGCCGTGGTGCGTCCCTCCGCTGCGCTCGAAGAGCGCGATCAGCCCCGGGTCCACGGGGTACGCCTTGCGCGGGTTCACCATTCGCTGCCGCTCCGAGGCGCTGTGCAGGGCCACCGTGCGCACGAGGAACGCGTCCTCCAGATGGGCCAGGTATTGATGCAACGTGTCCTTTCCCACCGACACCCCCTGGGAGCGCAGCGTGTCGTAATGCTTCTTCACCGAGAAGGCGCCTCCGGGGTTCGCCAGGAGCTGCCGCTCGATCCAGCGCAGCGCCAGCGGATTGCTTACCGCGTGGCGCTCGATGACGTCGCGCAGCACCACCACGTCCACGTAGCCGTTGAGCAACGCTGCGCGGTCGCGCGGCCCGGCGCCCTGGGCCTCCGGGAAGCCCCCCTCGGCGAGGTAGCGCCGAAGCCGATGATCCAGCACCGCGCGGTCTGCGGGACGGAGGCGCTCGACGGGCTGAGACGGTTCGGCCCCAGCGTGCCGTAGCGCCTCGCGGAAGCTGAACGGATACACCAACACTTCCATCGACCGGCCCCGCAGGCTCGTCGCCACTTCGCGCGAGAGGAGCCGGGCAGAGGAGCCCGAGACGAACAGCTCGACAGCGCCAGCGTCGATCAGCCGGCGCACGAGACCCTCCCATCCGGGCACAATCTGTACCTCGTCGAGGTAGAGGGTCAATCCGCCCGACTCGCGCAGGCCGGGGAACTGGCGCGCGTGCTCCTCGAGCAGCCAGCGCAGGTCGGACACGGAGAGACCAACCAACCGCTCGTCCTCGAGTGAGAAGAGAAGCTGGGACGGACGCGGTCGCCCCTCGACAAGGCGATCCGCCCGGCACTGGGTCAGGAACGAGGTCTTGCCGCCACGGCGCACGCCGATGACCGCGAAGGCTTTGCCGGGGACGCCGGGCAGCCGCACGTCGCGCCGCGTGAGGGAGGGAGTCTCCGCCGCCAACGCTTCGGCGAGCTTCAGACGCAGGAGGTCACGGGATATTGTCATTCGTGAAGGGACGATATCACATAAATCTGTCCTTCTGTAGATGACAAATCAAGGAAGACGAGGCCGGCGACCAGGCCGGGAACTTCCGCCCGCAAGACCTGGCTCGGAAGGCGCTCAGAAGCGCCCGGATTCCGAGTCGAGAGCCGCGAGAGGCGGGGCATCGTGCGGCGGGCGGACGGGAAGTCCTACGAGTGCTACCTCCGGAAGCTGACCAAAGCCGAGGGGATTGGCCCATCTGCCCATCGGCGTGTGGTCTCCTCCGATGAACCGATCAACCGATGGTCCGATGATCCGATTCCATAAGAGATCCGGTAGATCGCGCCGGCCTTGTCGTCGGAGACGAGCAATGCCCCGTCCGGCATCACGATGAGGTCGACCGGGCGCCCCCAGGCGCGGCCGCCGTCGAGCCACCCCTCGGCAAAGGTCTCGTAGCGAACGGCGCGGCCCCCCTCCAGACGCGCCAGAGTCACCCGGTAGCCGATCGGCTGGCTGCGGTTCCAGGAGCCGTGCTCCGCGATGAAGATCTGCCCCCGGTACTCGGCCGGAAACATCCCGCCGGTGTAGAAGCGCATCCCGAGCGAGGCGACGTGGGGCCCGAGCGCCAGGCCGGGAGGCGTGAAATCCCTGCAGGGCCGCTTCTCTCCGAACTTGGGATCGGGGATGTCCGCCCCGTGGCAAAACGGATATCCGAAGTGCATTCCGGCCCGCGGCGCGTGGTTGAGCTCGTCCGGGGGCATGTCGTCCCCCATCCAGTCGCGGCCGTTGTCGGTGAACCAGAGCTCTTTGGTCTTCGGGTCCCAGTCGAACCCGACGGTGTTGCGCACCCCGGAGGCGTAGAGCTCGACGGCCGAGCCGTCCGGGCGCATCCGGTGGATCGCGGCGTAGACCGGCTCCTTCGACTCGCAGATGTTGCACGGCGCGCCCACCGGGACGTAAAGCCAGCCGTCGGGGCCGAAGGCGATGAACTTCCAGCCGTGGTGGCGGTCGGGCGGCAAGCGGTCGGTGACGATGCTGGGCTCGGGCAGCGACTCGGGCGGGCGGTCCAGCCGGGCCTCGATGCCGTCGTAGCGCAGGATGCGCGAGACCTCCGCCACGTAGAGCGCCCCGTCCCGGACGGCCACGCCGTTGGGCATGTTGAGCCCGCGCGCGACGATGCGCGGCGCGCCCGCGCGGGCCCCGGTGGCAGCGCCCGGGATCGCGTAGACGACGCCGCGGTCGCGCGTGCCGACGAAGAGGGTGCCCG